>JAKBFR010000164.1 GCA_021837545.1 Bacillota bacterium
ATAATTCATATTATACTTTAATTTATAATAATATTTTTATTTTGTATATATTGTAATATACTTTCAATATGTACCCTTTATAAGTTTTAATATATTTTTTATTTTCCCCCCTAAAAAATAGAATACATCTCGTATATATTTATAAACACAACATAATAAACAATTTTATAAAAGAATACGCATGAAAAGATAGCATTATTCGTTATAACTTTAGCTGTATCATTAAATTGAAGTAGAAGAGCCTTATCAGCAACATTTGCAGATAAGGCCACATAACACCTAATAACACTATACTATATTCTTTGATTAGTCTTTAGATGACTAAAAGTTATTATAGCTTCTGGGGATAATAAAAAAGCTGAAGCTCCAGATAAAGTACTTGACGCCCTAGATAAAACATTTAGTAGCACTACTGATAATGTTATACAATTATGGAAATAAGAAACAACAATGAGTGATAGATAAATGAAGCCCATGGTGGTTTAAAAAATATAGAAAATAAGATTTCTAGAAATACCAAAAAGAAGCTATTGTGTAATCCTCTTCACCCCAAGGACACCAATTTAAGAAGTCACTTGCAATATAACAAGTGACTTCTCTACTACTATTATTCTTCTAAATTGATTATCTTGTTTTCTTAGCCTCCAATATTTCAGCTATTAGATCAACACTTTTTCACATATACTTGATCACTCTAGGTTAATTTTGTAGCTTTCACCTACCACGATCTCACTCAGATATCTTATTCTATTTTTCTGAGGTGCTTTTGGTGTTTTTATTGGTTAAATTGTCTGCATTACCCTTAAAATAGTAATGTTTAGGTACTCCTGTACCATCATCCTGCGCTTTGAACCCATGTCTCTCCCAAAATCGTTTACTATTTTTATCATTTGCATATAAGCACATATTAAAACTTGTATCTTTTAGTGCCTCAACTATTTCACTACCAATTTTATTTCTCTTTTGAAATACCTCAAATTTATCTATATCAAGAATATTTTCGTCTTCACTCAATTCAGCCTCTAGTAATCCAACAACTTCATTATTTATTTTCACCTTAAAGCATCTATGTCCCGCCCACCACAATTTCAATTTTATTTCTTTTTTAAAGCTATTACTTCTTTCTCTTCACATTTCTCAATACTTATTTTCTTCGTCAATGTACTCCTATCTCAAAATATTCGTTATATCTTAATTCTGAAGTCATCTCTATCTATTTTATTATATATTGCTTCTTCCCCAAAATCTTTTATTGAAACTTAAAACAAATTTATTGAAGTCCCACTGTATTTCCCAATCACATTAATCTTAAATTCTATGGAATAGGTATTGTTTTTTTCCTCAAAACAATCCCCTTAAGTAAACACTACTTTTTAGTTTCGTTTACTCAAGGGGGTATGATTCACTATTGCGTAGATTTTAATATATTCTATAATACTTGAACCTTTTTAATATAGCAATTTAATTTTTTTATTTAAACTTCTTCTATTTGTACAACATCATATCCTACTTCTTCAATAGCCGACTTAATAACTTCATTAGTAATATTATCACTTATTTCGGCTGTGGCATGCTTTCTATCAATATTTACTACCACGTCTTTTGCTCCAATCTGCATTAGCGCCTCTGTAACATTATTCACACAATGTACACAACTTATACCTTCTACTAATATTTTCTTTTTCATTTTCATCGCTCCCTTCAAATTTGAACTTTACATTAATGCCTTAAAATCATTTATACTAAAGCAATTCTAATCTTAACTGTAACTTAGCTTAATCATCTATTGTTGCGATGTCATATTGATGCATAGAATGTTTGTCCTGATCAGTAGTTTAAAGATAAAACTTCTACTTAATGTTAATTTCTTGCTACTACTGGATAACCAGCCTTTGCCCAACTGTTATTAATACCACTATCTAAAGATTCAGTTAAAACCTTCTACATTTAAAAGAGAATAAGTCTGACAACACATTTTGCTTCCAATATAATCACCTCTTTTACTTATAATTATAATACCCCCACTAGGTATATTAAGATTAAACTAATTATATTTCTATAATATAAAAATATCAAGTACCATATAATTCCATTTGCATTTATATATTTATGCTTTCACTTAAAATAATAATTTAACTCACTCTATATTAGTATATCGTAATATATTAATATTGTGATTCAACTTGTTTTTATAATTAAAAGAACTCCAGTAGGATTTTGATTTATTTTTCATTCAAGTAGAGCCATTTTATTTTGTGTTTGCTTTGCTTGTAAATTTGATTTATATAATTTGCCCACCTATTTTTTTCACTTTCCGATTGTATGCATACTTTTCCTTATTATACAACTGAACAATCCATTTTATGATTAATGACTTATTTATCCTATATTTGTAAATAATTTGTATATGCAAATATATTTCCTGTTATATAGATTAGAAAAGTATGGTATAATATAAATTAGCAATAGGTATAGTATAATACTAAATAAAAAAAGATGTGATACTTTTGGAGGGGAACTACTAATATATGGTTATTTTAATAAATATTATTATTGTATTTTTGCTTGTATTTATGAATGCTTTTTTCGTTGCCACAGAATTTGCTATGGTAAAAGTTAGAAAGTCTAGAATAGAAACGCTAGTACTTGAAGGGACTGGAAATGCAAAACATACTTTAAAGGTTGTTAAGGATTTAAATTCATACTTATCTGCATGTCAGCTAGGAATAACTTTAGCATCTTTAGGCCTCGGATGGGTAGGAGAACCTGCTGTTTCAGATATGCTAACTCCGCTATTTAATTTATTCCGCCTGCCAGAAAGTGCTGTACACTCAATTTCATTTTTATTAGGATTTGCAATTATAACAGCCTTTCATATTGTTCTTGGGGAGTTAACTCCTAAATCATTAGCAATTATAAGTGCGGAGAAGATAGCTATGTATACAGCTCTACCACTCATAATGTTTTATAACGTAACTTATCCAATAATGTGGGCTTTTAACCATAGTACTAATTTAGTTTTAAAGATTTTTGGTATCTCAATGGTAGATGAGCATGAAGCAGCTCATACTGACGAGGAAATAAAGTTATTGGTTGAAGAAAGTTATAAGCATGGTTTAATAGATAAAACTGAATTAACTTTTATAGATAATATATTTGATTTTTCTGAGAAAACAGTAAAAGAAATAATGATACCTCGTACTGATATGGCATGTATTTTTCTTGAGGATTCTTTTGAGGAAATTATAGCATTTGCTTTAGAAGAGCAGCTAACTAGATATCCAGTATGCAAGGATAGTAAGGATAATGTTGTAGGTTTTGTACACATTAAGGATTTATATAAACAAAAAATTGAAGGTAATAATCAAAATATAGAAGACATTATTCGTGAGATTAAATTTGTTCCAGAATCATTGTCAATAGGTGAATTGTTAAAAGTATTTAAGAAAGAAAAAGTACAAATGGCTATAATTATTGATGAATATGGCGGAACCTTTGGACTCGTAACAATTGAGGATATTTTAGAAGAAATCGTTGGTGAAATTCAGGATGAATTTGATGAAGAAGGTTACGAAATTGCTAAAACTGAAGATGATAACTATGTTGTTGACGGAAAGGTTCTTATTGAAGACATCATCGAACTGTTAGATACAAACATTGAAGTCGAAAATATTGACACCATTGGTGGATGGATTTATTCACAGTTAAAGTCATACCCACAAGTTAACGAGAAAATTGTTTATAAGGATTATGAATTTATCATATTGAAATGTGACAGAAAGAGAATAAGCAAATTACTAATTAAAAAATCACCTGAAAATATTTAAAACAGCCCTTTTGGTTATTATATTTAATAGCTAAAAGGGTTGTTTTTATATCCAATTATACATTAGTCAAAATTATGATTATTTTTAAATAAATTTAAAAATAATCACCACTTACTCATAGCTTAAGCTATATTAATCTTGATACGCCTCCCGTAATATTCTAATTTCTTCAGCATATCCAGATAGTTCATTTGGAGTTTCTAAAAAGAATGGTAAGTGACGTAGTTTTGGGTGATTAATGATTTTAATAACTGCAGCAATTCCAATAGAGCCCTCACCAATTTTTTCATGACGATCTTTATGACTTTGGAATGGATTTTTGCTATCATTTAAGTGAATTGCACATAGCTTATCAAGACCAATAATTCTATCAAATTCATCTAAGACTCCATCTAAATCATTAACGATATCATAGCCAGCATCGTAAACATGGCAGGTATCAAGACACACTCCCATTTTTTCTGAAAGAGTAACACCATCAAGAATTTGTTTTAATTCTTCAAAGCTTCTTCCTACTTCTGTTCCTTTACCAGACATCGTTTCAAGCAATACAGTAGTGGTTTGTTCTGGTTTTAGCACAGTATTAAGCATATTTATAATATATTCTATCCCCACCTTAGCACCTTGTTTTACATGACTACCTGGATGGAAGTTATAAAGACTATTTGGTAAGTATTCCATTCTCTCTAAATCCTCTTCCATAACTTTAACTGCGAATTCTCTTGTGCTTTCATCAGCAGAACAAGCATTTAGGGTATATGGCGAGTGTGCTAGAATTGTAGTAAATTTGTTTTCTTTTATTATCTTCAACAAAGCCTCTACATCTTTCGGATCAATTTCTTTTGCTTTACCTCCTCTAGGATTGCGGGTAAAAAATTGAAATGTATTTGCTCCTATTTTAAGAGCTTCTTCGCCCATAGCTTCATATCCTTTTGATACTGATAAATGACAACCTATATTTAACATAATTCTGCCTCCCGTATAGTATGATATTTTTGTGTATATGTATGGTATGCATACATATCATTTTCTATTAAACTAAAAACAACTAGCCTTGCTAGTTGTTTTTAGTTTACTGTAAATTTAATTATTCTTTTAACTTGATTGTATGCATTTCTTTAATATTTATATCTATATCTATATCTATATCTATATCTATATCTATATCT
>JAKBFR010000165.1 GCA_021837545.1 Bacillota bacterium
GCTATAAGTATTTTAGGGTTGCAAGCTAACGCTATAGCTATCATTGCTCTTTGTCTCATACCACCTGAAAATTCATGTGGATATTGGTGAGCTCTTTTATCTGCATTAGGAATATTAACTAGTTCTAACATTTTTATTGATTCATTCATAGCTTCGGTTCTGCTCATACCTCTGTGTATTATTAAACTTTCTGCTATTTGTCTTCCAATAGTCATAGTAGGGTTTAAAGAAGTCATAGGATCTTGGAATATCATAGAAATATCCGAACCCCTTAACTCTCTAAGTTCTCTTTCTGACATTACACTTATATCTTTGCCGTCAAACAATATTTGTGAACCTTTTTTAATTTCGCCTGGTGGTTCTGGAATTAATCTCATTAAAGATTTTGAAGTAACAGTTTTACCACATCCAGATTCTCCAACTACAGCCAAAGTCTCTCCTTTATTTAAATAAAAAGAAATACCTCTTACCGCCTGTACCTCACCAGCATAAGTATGAAATGAAACTCTTAAGTCTTTTACTTCTAATATTTTTTCCATAATTCTTCCTCCCTATTGGCGTAATCTTGGATCCAGCGCATCTCTTAAACCATCACCTAGCAATGTAAATGATAACATAGTTAAACTAATAAATAGTGATGGGAAGAATAACTGATAAGGATAAAACATTAAGTTTGGTTGTGCTGCAGATGCTAAAGCTCCCCAACTTGTATTTGGTGATTGAATTCCTTGTCCTAAATAACTTAAGAAGGCTTCTCCAAATATAAAACTTGGAATGTCGAAAGTAATAGCTACAATCATTATTCCTAAGGTATTTGGAAGTAAATGTTTTGCAATAATTCTTGAAGGATTAGCACCTAGCGCCGTAGCAGCTAGCACATATTCCTGTTCTTTTATTTGTAATAACTGTCCACGTACAAGTCTTGCCATTCCAACCCATCCTGTTATAGTCATGGCAATAATAATAGCTCCGATACCCTTTTGAAATATTAATGAAACTAATATAACAACTACTAGATAAGGAATACTTCCAAGTATCTCAACTATTCTCATCATAATGTCATCGATAAGTCCACCGAAAAATCCAGCTATTCCACCGTAGATACTACCTACTACAGTATCTACAAAAGCTCCTATAATACCAATGATTATAGAAACCCTACCGCCAGCCCAGACTCTTGAAAATACATCACGTCCAAGATTATCTGTTCCAAACCAGTGCTGCATATTAGGATTAGCATTTACTAAATCATTATTTGTAAGTTCAAAACTAAATCCATTAATATATGGTCCCACAACAGTCATTATTGATATTAAAATTAATATTATTAACGAAGCTGTAGCTACTTTGTTTTGTTTTAATCTTCTCCATGCATCCTGCCAATAGGTCATACTAGGTCTTAATATTTCATCAGCATTAGCATTTTCACATCCAATGATCTGAAATTTTTCTTTCGATAACTGCGCCATATTTATCCCCCCTATCTCTTTTCTCCAGTTAATCTTATTCTTGGGTCAATCAATCCATATACTATATCTACTAGAACATATGAAATTATTACTAACGCACATAGGAAAACAGTTTGTCCCAAAACCATAGTATAATCTCTATCTCCTACTGAAGTTACAAAGTTAAAACCGAACCCCGGAATTGCAAATATACTTTCTATAACGAAAGAACCTACGAATATACCTGCCAATTGTGGTCCTAAAATTGTGATTGCTGGAAGTATGGCATTTCTAATAACATGTTTCCATACTAAGCTAAGTTTTGTGATACCTTTAGATTTTGCTGTTAATATATAATCTTGTCCTATTACATCAAGGGTATTCGCTCTCATATACCTTGCATAAGTAGCTATAGAACCAAAGCTTAAAGCTACACTTGGTAATATAGTGTATTTAAATCCGCCCCACCCGGTTGATGGAAGCCACATATTTTGAACCGTAAAGAAGTATTGCAGTAAAGATGCCATAACAAAACTTGGTACAGAAATACCTAATATAGCTATAAACATAACAAGATAATCTGGCCATCGTCCTCTATTAAAAGCTGCTAATATTCCAAGACTTACACCTATAAAAAATCCCATTGATATCGCTTGTATTCCCAGTCTTCCTGATACTGGTGCATGTAATTTTATAACATCACTAACTTTTCTTCCTTGGTAAGCAAGTGATTCTCCTAAATCTCCATGAAGTACAATATTTTTCATAAACCTACCGTACTGTACTACCACTGGCTGATCTAAACCATATTTTGCATAGAAGTTTGCTCTTATTTGTTCTGGCAATTTTCTTGCCATGGATGCTAATGGATCCCCTGGGATAGCATGTATCAACATAAAAGTGATAGTAGCTACTATCCAAAGAGTTACCATCATATAGCCTAATCTCTTAAGTATAAATTTAAACATTGGCATCTCCTCCATTAATTATAAAATACGCAACAGAGATTTACTCTGTTGCATTTTTATACATTTTGTTTATATTTTTGTTTATCTGCCTTGAGTGTATGCATATTTGAAGTCTTGAGCTCCAAATAATGGTGTCATTACTTTGTTTACATATTTATATCTAAAAGTATTTTTCATTCTGTATGCTAATGGTGATATAACAGCATCATCTACTACTAAGATTTGCTCAGCTTGTTTGAATAAATCTGTTCTCTTTGCTGGATCAGTTGTAGCAGCAGCTTGTTTAAGTAAATCATCATATTTTGCATTTGACCAACCAGTTGGAACTATATTTGCTCCAGTCATCCACATATCAAAGAATGTGTTTGGATCGTTATAGTCTCCTATCCATGCCATACCAGCTATTTGATAGTCCATTTCATCTGTTCTCTTTTGGAATACTGGCCATTCAACATACTCCATTTTCAAGTCTATTCCTAAATTTTTCTTATACATTTGTTGATCGTATTCTGCATTTTCTCTAGTTATAGCATCAGTTCCAGATTGTAAGTAAGTGAATGTATTTTTTGCTGGATCTGGATCTGCTCCAATTTCTTTAAGTCCTGCAATTAATAATGCTTTTGCATCTTTATTTGCATCCTTAAACGCTTTAAGTGGTTCTACACCAACTTTTGCTCTAAAATCTTCTCCACCTATTTGAAGTGTTGGTGGGCAGAATCCATACGCTGGTTGTGCTAATCCTCTATTTAAAATTTTAACTCTTTCTTCTCTGTCAACCGCTAAACTAAACGCCTGTCTTATTTTAGCATTAGCAAAATATTTATTTTTTTGATTAAAGAACACATAATTTGTTCCAGGTGTGTTAGCTTTTAACACATTAAATTTACCTGTTGAATTAAATTTTTCTATCCATTCTTGTTTAGTAACTGCGGCATAATCAACAGTGCCATTAAATAATGAGTTCATTCTTGCTGTTTCTTCTTTTATAATATTAAGACTAAGTTTCTCAAGTTTAACTGAATCTTTATCCCAATAATTTGGATTCTTTTCGAATTCCATCTTACTTTGGTGTGCCCAATTTTTTAAAACATATGGTCCACAGAATACCATAGTATTTGCTTCTGTACCATATTTATCTCCTTGAGCTTTAACTATATCTTCTCTTTGAGGGAACATAACTTTAAAGTAAGTTAAATCTAAGAAATATGGACATGGTTTATCTAATGTGAATTGTAGTGTTTTTGCATCTGTTGCCTTAACTCCTACTTCTTCAACCTTTGCTTTTCCAGCATTATAAGCCTGAGCATTTTTTAAAGGAAATAAAATAAATGCGTATGTTGAACCAACTGCTGGATTAAGTGCTCTTTTAATTGCATATTCAAAATCATTAGCAGTTACTGGCTTTCCATCACTCCATTGATAATCTCTTAAATGGAATGTCCATACAGTTTTGTCTTCATTAGTTTCCCATTTTTCTGCTCCTGCAGCTTTTATAACATCTTTACCATCTTCACCTTGTTCAACTCTAGTTAAACCTTCCATACAGTTAACTAAAACGTCTGATGAGTTAACATCAGTTGCTAATGTTGCATCAAGTGTCTTTGGCTCAGAAGTTAAAATACCATTCAAATACTGTTCTTTGTCTATTCCTGCTGCAGGTGTATTTCCAGCAGCACCATCCTTTGCAGTGTTTGCTTTTCCGCATCCTACTAATGCAACTGATGCACTTAATGATAGTGTTAATAATGCAGCTAATATCTTTTTGCTTTTCACTAAAATTCCCCCTTAAATTTTTCTATGTATTTATATAGCAATAAGTAAAATACTTATTAAGCCCTAGTGAAGATTTTTCAGAATAAGATACTTTCATTTTATAACTACAGTCTTCAAACACTATTTAAAGTTAGTTTGAAGAATAAGAGCATGATAACTTTCATAACCTATAAAAAATAAAAAATATTGCGTCAATTCAGACTATAAATGAAAACGTTTTGATTTCGTTTAAGAAAGAATGAAATCCTTTTCTTAATGTTTAATCCGTAGTAAATCTTGTAAGTAATTGTTGTTTAATTATATTGAACAATGAGAAATTTGAATTGTTTTATGTATTTATTATCATTTTTCTATCATATTAGCATATTTTTTGTAAGTTGTCAAACTTATCTGTCGTTTTAGTTGAGTGTTTGTTGATTTTATTATGATGTGATTTCAAGTAAAATATTCATATTACGAATTCATAATTATAATATTATGAATATTTTCTTGCATACTGCATCTTGCTGACTTTCAAATTTTTTTTTAAAAGTATATATATTTTCACTTATGGGTTATATAATATAATAAAGAAAAATATTTTAGTGATAATTCACATATTCTTTTAATTTATTATCTATTAACATGATGAAATGCTTCACTAAAGACAATCTAGATTAATAAATATATAGTAATAAAAATAAAACAGTTTATGGAGAATAGCAATTTATGATTGTTATCTACTCCTGATAACTACGAGGAGGTAATCTTATGAGTATTTTTAAAGGTTCTGGTGTTGCA
>JAKBFR010000166.1 GCA_021837545.1 Bacillota bacterium
AAGTATTTTGGGTGAATCCTAAATTTGAGAATTTTGAAAAAGCAATAGAAAAGATTTCTTTAAATAAATGTGATGTACAAGATGCAGAGGAAAGATTAACCCGCTTTTCACCACTTATCTCCAAACTATTTCCTGAAACTAAAGATTCTAATGGCCTTATCGAATCTCCAATGTACAAGATTCCAAAAATGCAAAGCAGTATTGAAAATTTATTTAATACAAAGATTCCTGGAGAAATGTTATTAAAATGTGATAGTCATCTTCCTATCGCTGGTTCCATTAAAGCTAGAGGTGGAATCTACGAAGTATTAAAGCACACAGAAGACTTAGCATTACAAAATAATTTAATTAAATTAGAAGATGATTATTCGATTATGGCTGGCGAAAACTATAAGTCGTTTTTTAGCAAATATAGTATTCAAGTAGGCTCTACAGGAAATTTGGGCCTCAGTATTGGAATAATCAGTGCTAAAATTGGATTTAAGGTAATTGTCCATATGTCATCAGATGCGAAAAAGTGGAAAAAGGACTTATTACGAAATAAGGGCGTTACAGTTATTGAATATGAATCTGATTATAGCATGGCTGTTAAAGAAGGTAGAAAGCTTTCTGATAAAGATCCTATGAGTTATTTTGTAGATGATGAAAACTCCACAAATTTATTTTTAGGATATAGTACAGCAGCTTTCAGACTAAAAAAGCAGCTAGAAGATATGAATGTTATTGTAGATAGTGAACATCCTCTGTTTGTATACCTACCTTGCGGTGTAGGTGGTGGTCCTGGTGGTGTTGCCTTTGGATTAAAATTATTATTCAAAGATAATGTACACTGTTTTTTTGCAGAACCTACCCATTCACCTTGCATGCTTTTAGGATTAATGACAGAGCAGCATGAAAAAATTTCTGTTCAAGATCTTGGCATTGATAACATTACTGATGCAGATGGGCTTGCTGTTGGAACCCCTTCTGGGTTTGTAGGAAGAACTATGGAAAATTTACTAAGTGGCGTTTATACCGTAGAAGATAATAAATTGTATATGCTTTTAAGCTCTTTGATAGATTCAGAAAGCATATATCTAGAACCTTCAGCTTGTGCGGGAATTATAGGTGCTACGAAGCTACTTAAGAATGATTCTGGAATAAATTATTTAAAAATCCATAATTTATTACATAAGATGGCTAATGCTACTCATATTGCTTGGGCCACTGGTGGAAGTTTAGTACCAAAAGAAGTTATGGATAGTTATTATGAAAAAGGGATAAGTCTTATATAAAATCTTTTCAAAAAAAGATAAGAAGAATAATTCTTCCTATCTTTTTTCATTCTCTTCCTTAAGCCTAGTAATACAGTTTCCTGCTTCTTCTCCAATTATTTTTATACCTTTTTCTATCTCTCCCGTAGAAACTCTAGAAAATCCTAGTCTTATAGTATCTTTTCCACCATCATCAGTATAAAATATATCTCCTGGAGTAAATATAACCTCTCGCGTGTAACATCTCTCTAATAATTCTCTTGCGTTAATTCCATCTAGTTTTATAAATATATAAAGTCCACCATCACCTAATATATATTTATGTGGTATGTGCTCTTTAGTTAGCTTTATGATTAACTCATATTTTTCTTTATATATACTTCTAGCTTTCTTTACGTATCTTTCAAAGCTTCCACTTTTCATATATTCATATAAAATTGCTTGATCTATAAAGGAGGTATGAATGTTTCTGCTTCTCTTGACACATTCTAATACGTCAATAAGTTTTTCATCAGCTAAAATCCACCCTATCCTTATTCCCGGAAAAAGAATTTTTGATAAACTTCCTATATAAATTACTGAATTTTCTTCACCACTAATAGATACTATAGGAGCAATATGTGTACCTAAATGCTGAAGTTCTTCATTAAATCCATCTTCAATTATTGGCACATTGTGTGTTTTTAGTAATTTATAGATATCTTCTCTTTTTTTATAAGGCATAACCATTCCCGTAGGATTATGATACGATGGAACAAGATAAGCAGCTTTTATATCATTGCTCAAAAGAGCTTCTTTTAATTTACTTAAGTTTATTCCCTCCTCATCAACCTCAATGCCTATTATATCTACCTCATGGAGCCTCATTAACTTTATGGCTGTATTATGGGTAGGGTTTTCACATATAATTTTATCGCCTTTTTCAGTAATTGAAGATAAGACTATATCAAAACCTTCTGTAAATCCATTAGTTATTAAGATGCTTTTATTAGTTGTATTAACTCCCTTTTGTCTCATATACTCCAGCAGAAAATTAATTAGAGGCCTATATCCCTTTGCATAACCATAATTAAGAATTTTTTCGCCTTCAATGGACATTGTGTTTAGGAAAGCCCTTTTAAATTCTTCAACATCAAATAAACTTTCATCCGGTGCTATAGTTTTAAAGGAAATCATGCCTTTTTTATATAATTTTTCATGCTTCATAATATCTAATTTCTCAGCAGAGCTGGCATAGCTACTAATATTATTAACCCATTTCGTATTCCACTCATTATCTTTATTTACATCTATCTTAGAGACAAAGGTGCCGATGCCATCTACAGTATAAGCCAAATTACTATCCTCAAGAAGTTCATAGGCTCTCATGATTGTAGTTCTGCTAACCTTCATCATAGAAGCCATCTCTCTTGTTGAGGGTAGCTTGCTTTCAGAAGGTAGCATACCCTCTTCTATCATTTCCTTCATATAAGTGTAAACCTGAATATACATACTTTCACGTTTATTTAACTTTATATCAAAAAACATTTGACACCTTCTTTCTATAAAGATATTACTTAATTACCTAATACCATAAAGAGCACTAATTTTCTTACTCACATAAAGAGTATTGAACTATTTTATCTAAAAGCTGACTAAAATTTAGCCCATAAGCTGCAGCGCTTTTGGGAAAAAGGCTGTTTTCAGTCATACCCGGTAGCGTATTTATTTCTAGTACATATACTTCTTCATTTTTTATTATCATATCAACTCTAGCATATACCTTAAGTTTAAAAGTATCCCAACATTTCAAGGAAATCTCCTCAACTTTTTCTCTTAGCGTTCTAGGCAGTTCGATAATCTTTTCTTCTGCACCGCCCTTATCATATTTTGAGCTATAATTAAAGAATTCTGATTTAGGATTTATAGAGATTATAGGAAGCACCTCACCATTTAATATGCAACAGGTTATTTCTTCACCTTTTATATATTCTTCAATTATAATTTCATCATCATATTTTAAAGCCTCTATGACTGCTTCTTTAAGTTCCTCTTTAGAATTTACCTTTATAGTTCCAATACTTGACCCTCCACTATTGGGTTTTACAATTAAAGGATACCCTATATTTTCTATTATACTATAATCCACTTCATTTTCATCTTTTACTATTATCCACTGTGGCGTTTTTATTCCTTCTGTTATAAACAATTTTTTGCTTATATTTTTATCCATGCATAGGGCACTAGCTAAAACACCACATCCAGAAAAAGGTACCCCTATACTTTCTAGTATTGCTTGAATTCTCCCATCCTCACCGAATTTTCCATGAAGTGCAATAAACGCAAACTGTAAACATTTTACACTATCTATAAGCTCATATTGACTATTTATTGGTATTGGTATAACCTCATATTTGTCTTTATCTAAGTTTTCAATAATCTCTTTTCCCGTCAATAATGATACTTCTTTTTCCGCTGATATTCCGCCCATTATAACTCCTATTTGCATATAATCACCCCTAAATTTATTTTCCTAATATTATTGTATGGGATATATGCTATTAACGTAAGAACCACTACATCGCGAGTTTCCTGATGTAGTGGTATCTATGTTCAATAATATTTATAATTTTATTTAACAGAGAATTTAAGAAGTTGCTAATTGGAAATGTCCATGCCATAAAATATTTCTACCATTTCTTTTTCTAACTTTTGTATAATATCACATTTTTCATCTTCATTTAAATCTTCTTCTTTAATCTCAAATAAATAATTATCAAGCTCAAAATCATTTAATTTCATTTTTGTATGAAATATATTAGATTGATATATATTCATATCAATTAAGTTGTATCTATCTATGGTTTCTTTAGCAATATAATTTTGTATAGAATTAATTTCATGATCTATAAAGTGTTTTTCACCATCTACATCTCTAGTAAATCCTCTAACTCTATAATCAATAGTAATAATATCTGAATCAAAGCTACCTATTAAGTAATTTAGAGCTTTTAATGGAGAGATAGTACCACAAGTGGCTACATCTATGTCTACTCTGAAGGTGCTTATATCATTTTGAGGATGACTTTCAGGATAAGTATGTACTGTTACATGACTTTTATCCAAATGTGCTACAATATTCTCACGAATTGGAGTTAGAACCCCTCTATTACAGGAAGGATCTAAGACATATAAAGGAACTTCCTCCTCTGAAATAAGTAATGTTACACTTGCTCCTTGAGGATCATAGTCCTGCTTTGCAACATTTAGTACACTAGCACCTATTATTTCAGTAACATCAGTAAGAATTTTTGTTAATCTCTCGGAATTATATTGTTCATCGATATACTCTATGTACTTCTTGCGATCCTCTTCTGTCTTTGTATAGCAAATATCATAAATATTAAAACTTAATGATTTTGTTAAGTTGTTAAATCCATATAGCTTTATCTTGTTTTTATCATTTTTAGCCAACTCTATTCCTCATTTCTCTTAGACTTCTTCTAAAAAAATTATATAACTTATTACTTCATTGTCAAGACATAAATTTATTGTACATAACTATTCTATATAATTATTTGCTTGAAGTATATAGTTATTAACATTATAATCATTTATAATAGTACCCTATATATAAGTTTTATATTTATTATTACTATTAACTTTATAACATGGAGATGAATATATATAAGTATAGTGTTTATATTTTACCATATAT
>JAKBFR010000167.1 GCA_021837545.1 Bacillota bacterium
TATTGACTTTCGTGATGGCTTGCAATTCAAAAGAAATTATAATAAGAAAATTTTTATCATTTACTAATTAAGTGAATTTCCCAAAATATAGGCTTGAATTTTCATATTGATTAAACTCTACAGCGCATATATCCATGTTTTTTCAACATTAAAGGTTACTAACTAAAATATGAACTAGGCAATAGCGCCCTATTATAGGAATAGCCTTTTAAATTTAACTATGTGTTAGCAATAAAATAGGACATATACTAATTAATGTATGGAATGTTAAAAATAAAACATACTATTTATATCATAAAAAAATATATCATAAAAAATTATATTTGAGGGGGAATAAAATGAAGAAGTTTACAAAAATAACTTCTATATTGCTGATAGTGGGATTATTATTTAATAGCACTATTAGCGTCGCAGAAGGTGCACAAGCTAAACATATAGAATTAAGTAATTCTGCACCCACTGTAAGTATTAAGGACAGTTTTAGAATAGGTAAAAACATATCAGGATTTAAATTAGAATCTAAAAAATGGATTGAGGATATACACTCTAATGTAATGATATTCCAGCATGTTAAAAGTGGAGCTAAACTGATTTATTTACAGAACGAGGATGAAAACAAGGTATTCTCAATAAGTTTCCGCACACCAGTACATGATAACACTGGTGTTAATCATATTATTGAACATTCAGTTTTATGTGGTTCAAGGGAATATCCTGTTAAAGATCCATTTTTAATCATGACTAAGCAATCATTGAATACATTTATGAACGCTCTTACTGGCCCAGATTTTACAATGTATCCAGTGGCGAGTAAGAATGAGAAAGATTTTAATAATTTGATGAGTGTGTATTTGGATGCAGTGTTCTATCCCAATATATCTAAAGATCCTAGAATACTTAAACAGGAAGGCTGGCATTATGAAGTTAATAGTGAAACCAGTGAGCTAAATTATAATGGAATAGTATATAATGAAATGAAAGGAAATTATTCTTCGCCACAGGTGATATTATCCAATACTATCAATCAATCGCTTTTTAATGATAATTCATACAGCTATGAATCCGGTGGTAATCCAGATAATATTCCTGACTTAACATATGATAAATTTATAGAAACATATAAAAAATATTATGTTCCTTCAAATAGTTCTATATATTTATATGGGAAGCTCAATATTAAAAATACCTTAAAATTTATGAATGATAATTATCTAAGTAAGCTCCCCAAAGGATCTGTGGATAGTTCAATTAAATTACAGAAACCTTATGAAAGAGAGGTTGAAAAAACAGGACTGTATCCAGTAGCTAAAGATGCAGGCACTGTAAATATGACCTATTTATCATCTAACTATGTTATAGATAAGGTAACAAACGTAGAAAATGTATTAGGGTTTCAAATTTTACAAGCAATCCTTCTGAATACTGAAGCTTCACCTCTAAGAAAGGCCTTATTAAATAGTGGTATTGGAGCCAATGTTTATGCAAGTTTTAATACATCAACTCAGCAACCAATCTTCAGTATAATTGCAACAAATGCTAATGAAGCAGAAAAATATAAATTTAAAAATACGCTTGACGATGCTTTAAAGCAGTTAGTAATAAAAGGTTTCGATGAAGAGTTATTAAATTCAGTAGTAACTGCTATAGAATTCAGTTTGCGTACTCAAAATTCAGATGCTAATAGAGGCATGAATTACATGTCTGCAGCAATGAATTGCTGGAATTATGATGTAGATCCAACAGAGTATTTAGAAATAACTCCTGCACTTAACAAAATTAAATCTAAAATATCCGATAGGTATTTTGAAAAATTAATCCAAAAATATTTATTAGACAATAAACATAATTCATTAGTTGTGTTAAAACCTTCTAATGGATTAAATGAAAAAAAAGAAGAAATGTTGAAAAAGAAACTCGCAGCATATAAAGCATCATTATCAGAAATTGAATTAGCTAAAATTAAAAAGGACACAGAAGAATTAAAAAAATGGCAGGAGACAGAGGATTCAAAAGAAAGTTTATCAAAGATACCAACACTTTCACGTAAGGATTTGAATTCTAGTGCAGAAGAAATACCAACAATAGAAAAATTAACACGAGGAATAAAAATGTTAAGTCATCCTATATTTACGGATGGCATTACTTATACTAATTTATATTTTGACAGTTCTAAAGTGCCTCAAGATAAAATATTATATTTAAAATTGCTTGCTAATATTTTGGGAAGTGTTAACACAGAAAAATACGACCTAACGCAGCTTTCAAATAAAATGATGAAGGATACTGGAGGAATTAGCTTTAATTCAATAGCATTTAAAAATAATGCTGATAGCAACAAATACGCTCCTAAAATGAGTATTTCAATAAATGCACTTAATAATACGTTACCAAAAGCCTTAGAGCTTTTAGATGAAATAATAAATCATAGTAAGTTTGATAATAAGAACCGTATGAAGGGCTTAATTAAAATGTTAAGAGTAAATTATGAATCTATCTTTGTTAACCAGGGAAATAGGATTGCAATAGAACGTACGTTATCTTACTTATCGGATAGTGGTAAGTATAGCGATTTGGATTATTTACCTTACTATAATTTTATTTGTGATTTAGATGATAACTTCGATGTTAAATTTAATGAAATGGTAAAAAACTTAGATGATGTTAAAGATATTGTATTTAACAAAGAGGGATTAGTCGTAAGTTACACTGGAGATGAAGAATATTATACTAACTTTAGTGACAGTTTTAATGAGTTTGCAGAAAAAATTAAGGATAAAAAATTTCCGATAAGAGAATACAAATTTGATTTTTCAAACAAGAATGATGCAATTGTGATTCCGTCACAAGTGCAATATGTGGTTAAGGCAGGGAGCTTTAAAAAAGCAGGCTACAAGTATAGTGGAAAGATGAAAGTTGTAGAAAATATTTTAAATAGTGATTACTTATGGAAGGAACTTAGAGTAAAAGGCGGTGCTTATGGTGGGGCTATGAGTTTTACAAAGCATGAGGTGTTATTCTATTCCTACCGTGATCCAAATTTAAAGGAAACCTTAAATACCTTTGAGGAAACTGTGAAATTTTTAAGAAACTTTAAAGCCGATGAAAAAGAAATGACTAACTATATAATAGGAACTATAGGAAGTATGGATTATTTAACAGGACCTTATTATAAAGGTGTATTAGGAGACAATATGTACTTTTCAGGCACCACTCAAAATGATGTTCAAAAGCTACGAGATGAAATATTAACCACTACTGCAGAAGACATAAGGAACTATGCTGATCTGCTAGAAGTCGTAATAAAACAGAATTTACACTGTGTTGTTGGTAGTGAAACAAAAGTAAATGAAAATAAAGACTTATTTGATAGGATTATAGTTCCTATTAAGAAACCTAAATAGTAAATATTAATGCGATTTACTAGAATACTGTTCTAATTGAAAGAATATAAATCAAAAATCCAGTGAAATTCTACTGGATTTTTTTATTTATTTATACTAAAATAACCACATAGATAAAAGTTCTTTAATTTAACCGCTAGACTTCTACAAAATGGCTAGAAAAGTGAAGGAAGAATATATTCAAAAATCAATTGCAGCACTATAGTATATGCAATTGATATGTTATAATTTTAATAATGATATATTTATATGTAAGGAAGTGCTTTGTAATGAATTTAATTAACAATAGATATAGAGTAATTACCAAGTTAAGCCAAGATAGGATTAAGTCATCCTATCTTGTTTCTGATGTAATAAATAATCATGAAAAAATACAACTTAATATTATTAATTCTGAATTTGCATCAGAAAGTTTGATAGATTTTTATATATCTGAATTTATAACATTGGGAACTATAAATCACGCCAATATAAGTAAAGTTTTTGACTTTGGATTGGTTCATACTATTGATAATAAAAAAATGAATAATAATGAATACTTTTATACGAACGATTACATAGAGAATACTGTGGAGTTACATGAATTAACAACAAATATAAATGAGAATGATATTTTAGATATATTTATGCAATTATGCATGGTAATGAATTATTTGCATCTTAGAGGTTTTGTCTACGGAGAACTAAATACTAATAATATAATGATTTCTTATGAAAATAATAAATATAATATTTTTCTTAAGGATTTACCAACTATAGAAATGGAAAAACAAGACTATAGGAATAATAAGGTAGGACAACTTAACTTTAAGGCACCTGAGCATATCTTAGACAATAAACCATCAATAACTTCGGATATATATTCTATGGGAGTAGTGCTGCTTTCCTTATGTAAAATAGATGTTAGTGAGAATTCTAATATTAATGAAAGTATTGCAAAGTTGGAGAATAAAGTTAAGAAACAGTACAGTGAATGTGCTGAAGATCTAGACTTTTATGATAATTCAATAAAAATTATTAGGAAAATGACTGAACAAAATTTAAGCAATCGTTATAATAATATAAATGAAATGGTTGAAGGCATTAACGAAATGTTCAATAAAAACTATAAGGGTTTTATTATTGATGAAATTGAGAAATTAAATTTTAAAACTAAAATAGTAGGGAGAAATGCTGAAATAAGTAAAATAATCAGTGCCTATGAGAGTTTAACTAAGAGTGATGCATCAAGTAGAATTATACTTGTTCATGGAGAGCAAGGCATTGGCAAAACAAGACTTTTAAAAGAACTTGAGCATTTACTTTATATGAAAAAAGCCAATGTGTATTCTAGCTTTACCATAGAAAATCGAAATAGTAAAAGTAATAAGGCACTTACAGAAATATTAAAGAAAATAGTGTCTATGTGTGATGAAGAAATAGTAAAAAGGTATCAAAGTGAATTAATAAAATTCATTCCTGAACTTGGTGTGGAAAATAATATTAAAGCCTCAGAAAACTTAGTAGGGAAAAAAGAAAAGTA
>JAKBFR010000168.1 GCA_021837545.1 Bacillota bacterium
TTTTTATATTCTTTCAAGAAAAGTTGATAAAATTGAAGATATATTGAAAAATGAAGGAATCCTGTAATTTTGCATATATAACTATATAAAAACAATTAAGGGACTAATACATTAGTCCCTTAATTGTCTTTATGAGTATATATCTGAAAATTCAACCTTAATTCTTTCGATATAATTTTGAGCTACGTTGTAATTTTCATTACTTTCTTTTATATTATCTAAAACTTTAACTGGCAGCTCAATTACAAACTCGCTACCCTCGGTTATATCCTTATTAAGATAAATTTTCCCTTCATGCATTTCAACTAATGATTTAACTAAAGATAAACCTATGCCACTACCTTCTCGCTTCCTAGATAAAGATTTGTCAACTTGAATAAATCTTTCAAAGATCTCTTTATGCTTTTCTAATGGTATACCAATTCCTGTATCCCTTACAGATATTGCTATAGTATCCTGCTTATCATATATATTAACATATATGTGTCCACCGAATTTAGTAAATTTAATAGCATTAGATATTAGATTTAACATAATTCTTTCAATTTTATCCGCATCAAATGCCATATATTTTTCCTCAATGTCTGTGTCAAAAATAAGTTCTAAACCCTTGCTCTCCACATATTCTACTACAGATAGTGCTATGTCCTCTACAACTTTCACAATGTCATCATTTTGTAGACTAATCTCCAAGTAACCTGCATCAATTTTTGTAATATCTATAAGATTATCTACAAGCCTCACTAATCTATAACAATTTTGTTTTATTATATTCATGTATTTTTTAACTTTAGTATCAGAGTTTATCAAACCTTTATCATTATCAATAACATTTACAAGCTGAATAGAGCCTAATATCATGTTTAAAGGTGTTCGTAACTCATGGGATATGTTAGCAAAAAACTCTGTTCTAAGTTTATTGTATTCAATAGTTTTATTTAATAAAAGTGTCTTTTGCCTAACCTTTTGTTTTAAAAATTCTATCCGTTTGCGCTCAGATATGTCTCTTGTAATATTTAAAATTGTCTTTTCTTCTTCATGCAACATTACTGTAGAAGTAGTCTCTACTTCTAAAAATTTGCCATCACTTTTCCTAAAATATTTTCTTTCAACTGGAGATAAGTACCCATTTCTCATGGTAATATCATCTTGTTGTTTTATTAAAGTTTTATTATAGTCATCGATTTCCAAAAGTTCATATGATGATTTTCCTAATATTTCTTCCGGCTCTAAATACCCCATTAACTTAGCACCAGCTCTATTTGTATATGTAATCTTGCCATCTGAATGTACATACACAGCATCTGGCATCACTTCTAGAAGCTTTCTATAGCGACTTTCACTTTCTCTTAATGCATCCTCAGTTTTCTTTACTTTCCCAATGCTTAATCCTTCATTACATGCTGCCATTTCCAATTTATCAAAAAATCTCTCTATATCATTAGTAATTCTCAGCTTACTTTTATCATCAAAACTTTCTTCTAAAACAAGATCAATATATGACTTTCTATAACACTTAAAAGTGCCAATAATAAATCCAATATTAAGATTATCAATATATTTAAGCATATTATTAATAATTATATATGATACTTCAGTATATACTGTTTCAGTTTCTAACTGATAGTTATAGTTAATACAATCAATAATGTAACTGGATATTTTCTTTATAGCAGAGGCAGAAATAAAGTCCTCTTTAAAATAGTTACTATTATATCCATCGCTTTTTAAATAATTGACTATTTTAGATTTTAGATATTTAGTATTCTTAATATTAGCATACAACTTTTCCACGTGGTACCATCCTTTATTGCATAATCAAAATTTTTCCTAACATTATCATACAACAATACAATATTATAGTAAAGCATGTCTTTATCGGTTTTACATTTATTATTTAAAATGTGTTTTCTTTTTAAATAATAGTATGATAAAACTTAAAAGAGGCATATAAGTTAATACTCATATACCTCTTTTAAATCATAAATATATTAAGTTAAATCATCACCTTCAGTGCTGTTAAATCATCACCTTCAGTGCTGTTAAATCATCACCATCGGTGCTGTAATATTAATAATTAACTTCGTCTAAAAATAATCCTTTGGCTGGGGCAATATGTCCAGCATATTGTCTTTCCTTTTTATCTAAAATAACAGCAATTTCATCTACAGATCTTTCACTTAAGCCTACTTCAACAAGTGTTCCAACTATCAACCTTACCATACTTTTCATAAATCCATTTCCTTGAATACTGATTTCTATATTTCCATCATTATTTATAAAATTTATAGTGTGAATAGTTCTTATAGTAGATTTTTTCTTAGTTTTAAGTGTTGTAAAACTTTGAAAATCATGTTCCCCTATTAAAATTTCTGATGCTTTTCTCATCTTCTCAATATTAAGCGGTTGTGCTATATGATAAGCATATTTTCTAGTAAATACATTGTGTGTTTTGTTATTACAAATATTATATACATATTTTTTAACCTTAGCATGATATCTAGCATGAAAATTGAGATCGACTTCTTCTACTGATTTTACTACAATATCTTCTGGTAAATACTCATAGCAATAACTACGCATTTTATGCTCTGACATAGTGCATTCTGTTCTAAAATTTGCTACTTGGTTTGTTGCATGCACTCCTGCATCTGTTCTACCTGAGGCAATAATTTCAATATTTTCTCCTGCCATTTTGCTTAAAACAGTTTCTATTCTCTGCTGAATTGTATTATCACTATCTCCAAGTCTTTGCCATCCTTTATATCTAGTTCCATCATATTCTATTACAATTTTTATATTTCTCATATTTATTATTTATCCCACTTTCTATTCTAGAGTTTAATCTAATATTTTTACTATATTTTTTTAATCCATAACTTATATTATATACATATATCTTAATTAATAAAACATGCCGTATAAAATAATTTTTAACTTTGACAATACTGAATTTAATTTTACTATAGGATATCTTCTTTCAGTATTTAAAATAATCCTACGCTTTACGATTGTCCACTTAGATCGCTTCCAAGTTATTTTTAAATCCTTTGCGCTTTTTCTTATAGCTTTTCTTTCTCTTTCACTACCATCATAAAATGCTACGAAATCAAATTCTGAATTCTCACTACCAAATTCCGCATCAAATTTTTTAATAATACTATTAGGTGAAAGTAATAACCTACCTGCTTTTGCTTCTAAGTTAAATTTGAGCCCCTTCTTATTGCTTGAACATAAATATGACTTATATATTAATTCACTACAAAACAGAGCATTATCTGTCATAATATCAAAATTATAATCATATGCCTTCCCTAAAGATTCAAAAGCTGTAAATAAAGCCTTTAGTTTATCTTCTTTGGATAATTTAGGGCGTAATGCGGAGAAATAATCAACTTTTGCAATGGCATCTAGAGAGTTTATCACTACTCCAGGAGCAATAGCTTCTATAATATATTGTCTATCATTCCTACTTTTATCACATAAACTATCATATACTTTAGGATAAGTTACTTTTACATACTCTGATACACATAAATAATTCTCCAACGGCATGTCCTTAAAATACTTGTCCAACTCCTCTAAAGAACCTATATATATTCCAGAATGAGTCCAGAACCCTGGTAATCCTATATTAGTTAATTGGTAATTATTCCTCTTTAAAAGTATATCACCTGGTAGTAATTCTGCTTTAATAGTATTAATATCTTCACTACTAACATATTTTTCTTTTCTACCCGAATAATCTATTCCAGTAATACTTATCGCAACCCATTTTTGAAACGGGAACCAAAAATCAAAAACATTTTTACCGAAAAAATCAATCATATTGTTAAAAACAATATTTCTATGATTCTTAACGAGTTTTATAACATTTAGATAATTATAACTTGCATAATTTAATAATTCTTTTTCACTTTCATCTCTTTCATACCCATATGCTTCATAGTAATTTACCATAAAATCGAAGTAATGTTTATTTCTAAACAAAGATATCATATAAGAAATTTCAGTGATTTCTTGAGTAATATAATAATATTGTTTTTTATTAATATTGTATTCGGGCCTACTTTCGTTTAGCATTGGCTCCAAATACTTATTTTTATCTATAATGTTAGCTAATAATACAGAGTTCTTACGTATTGCTATGGTTGAAGCATAAATTAATAATACATTTTTAAATTTAGTATGTGAGTCTTCTGTACGTTTTAATATAAGTTCATTTTTATACTTTTTCCTAATTTCATTTAATCCATTATAACATCCTACATAACTAACCCATTTATCTAATATACTTTGTTTGTGAGCTAAGGACATATTTTGAATATCAGAACTAAATAAGCTCTCACTACTCTGAATCTCATTCACCACATGCTCTAATTCTTTTATAAACTCTAAGGATTTGTTTATTTCCTCATTAACTGTTTTATGGACTAAACTCATATCCATATCCCCAATTCCATTTTCATTTTCACCATTAAAATAACCTTGCAATCTAAACCTCCATGCACAAACAAAAAAAACAATGCATATTATCGACATAATCAAAAATTCAATTCAAAACATTCTTATCCCCCATAAATTGATTTCAACAATTTAGTATTATTATACCATAGAACTAGCTATTCCTTTAATAATATAAATTATAAAATTGAAATATTTATATTTTACAATTTATATTCAGTGAAAATATGGATATTTTATTTTTTACACATTTAACTGTTTTTTTATAGGCTTTTATATGTATACTATTATTATAAGATATAACGATTTTTTGGAGGCTCATATGTTTACAAATGAACTATTGCTACGTTTTTTTAATTTGTTGTTTGTTATTAATATTCTTTTTGCCCTAGCAGTTGTCTTTCTTGAACGAAAAAATCCTGCAAATACTTGGACTTGGCT
>JAKBFR010000169.1 GCA_021837545.1 Bacillota bacterium
AAATTTAGTCTCTTTATCTAATTCCTCATAAGGTGTTAATCTGCTTATAGATATAACATCTAACAAGTCCTTAAGCTCAATTTTAATTTGGGAATCCTCTATTGATTCTCTATTATGCAATACATAGCCATAAGCATCAGCTAAAATATTTACTGCTTTTCTTCCCTCAATAGTATATCTACTAATAGTCTCTGCAACTCCATCTGCAACTTCAACTTCTAATTTTTGTGCAGCATTTACTACGATATTTTCAATATCCTTAGCAGTTAAAGGTTCGAAATAAACCTCAGTACATCTTGATCTTAATGCTGGATTTATTTCTGATGGTTCCCGTGTAGTAGCCCCTATTAAAACAAAATCCGCTGGAGCACCTTTATCAAATAAATATTTTATATATTTAGGTGTGCTTTCATCTTCAGGGTCATAATAAGAGGATGAAAACTCAACTCTTTTATCTTCTAATACCTTAAGTAGCTTATTTTGAAGTATACTGTCAAGTTCTCCTATTTCATCAATAAATAGTACTCCTCCATGAGCTTCAGTAACAAGACCTGGCTTTGGTTCAGGAATCCCAACCTCAGCTAAATCTCTTTTACTTCCCTGATATATTGGGTCATGTACAGAACCTAATAATGGATTTGTTATTTCTCTTGGATCCCATCTGAGTGTCGTACCATCTACTTCTACGAATTTAGCTTCCTGATCGTAAATAGTGTAACTTAGCTTTTTAGCTTCCTCAAGAGCTAGTCTCGCTGCAGTGGTCTTACCTACTCCTGGTGGTCCATAAAGAATAATATGCTGTGGGTATGGCGATGCCATTTTAGATAGCAAAGATTTTATAGCTCTTTCTTGTCCAACTATTTCACTAAAGCTCTCTGGTCTTAACATAGCTTGTATATTTTTAGTAAGTTTTCTGCTATCAAGGACTTCAAGATCCTCATATTTTTTAAGCGTTTTAGCATTTTCAGGCCCCTTTTGTTTCTTAATTATGCCAAGCCTTACTTCATCAATATACTTATCTTGTTTTTCCATTAAGTTTTTTTCTACTTCAGCTTCAATCTTATTTTGAACATATCTTTTAGCTATTTCATCAGTAAGCCATTCATTAGTGTTGTCTAACACCTCATGTACATTTTTGGGGTTTGGTACTATTTCTATACCCTTACCATTGCTAATAATTTTATTTAAAGCATATAATCTTTTATATATATCATCACTTTTGATATACTTTTGAAGTTTAAATTTTACAGTTCTAGCCTTTATACTGCTCTCATCTATTACGTTCCTCATTATTTCATATAAAACGTCGATTTGTGTATCTAGTGGCAGCGTATCTTTTGCAACGGGTTCTCCCATTTGATTAACGAATAATGTCTTCAAGTTCAATCCGCTTTAATAAATAAAATTATCATTTATTTACTAAAGCGTTTCCTCCCTTCGTTTTATATAATTATTGCTCACAAACAAGAACTTTTATCTTAGTAGATATTTCTGGATATATTTTAACTTCTACTTCGTAAGTTCCTAATAATTTTATTGTGTCTGTTACGATTTTCTTTTTATCAATATCTAAATTACATTGTTTATTTAATGCTACTGCTATATCCTTACTCGTAATTGCACCGAAAAGCTTTCCGTTTTCTCCGGCTTTACCAATTATTTTTACAACTTTGTCTTTAAGCTCATTAGCTAATTTTTGCGCTTCCTCAATTTCAGCAGTTTTCTTTTTTCTTTCAGTTTCATTCTTTTTATTTAATATGTGCATATTTGAATCTGTAGCTTCCTCTGCTAATTTCCTAGGAAATAGAAAATTCCTCGCATATCCATCCGCAGCGTTTACCACATCTCCCTTTTTACCAACACTTTTAACATCCTTTAATAATATAACTTTCATTATTTTTCACCTTCCCTTAAGTATTTATCTATAGCTTCATTTAATTTCACTGCTACTTCTTCAAGCTTCAGTGAAGTAAATTTTGTACCAGCCATAGTCATGTGTCCACCCCCACCTAATGTCTCCAGTATTAATTGTACATTTATCTTTCCAAGAGACCTTCCACTGATAAATACTTCATCTCCTATTTTAACAATAACAAATGATGCTTGGATACCAGTAATATTTAGAAGTTCATCCGCTGCTTGGGCAGCTAATACAGTATCTTCTATTATTGGGGGACAAACTGCTATAGCAATTTCATTTTTAACTTGTGCTGATCTTATAATCTCAGCTCTTTTTAAATAAATATTCAAATTATCTGAAAACAATTTTTTAACATCCATAGTATCTGCACCATGACGTCTTAAAAAAGCTGCTGCTTCAAAGGTCCTAACCCCTGTTTTAAAATAAAAGTTCTTTGTATCCACACATATCCCTGCCAAAAGACTCACAGCTTCTATGTGCTTAAGCTTTGGTTTATCTACCATGTATTGAATCATCTCAGTAACTAATTCAGCAGTAGAGGATGCATAAGGTTCCATATAACTGAGTACTGCCCCTTGTATAAAATCTTGTGACTTTCTGTGATGGTCAATTATAACTACTTTTTCTACATCTTTAACTATTTCATAGTTTAACACATAACTTTCATTGTGAACATCTACTAATATAAGCAGACTATTTGAATTTTTAACATTTTTAAATTTCTCACTGATTATAAAAGCATTTTTGTATTCCGCATCTTCTAATAACATATCCATCATGGTCTTTATGGCACTATTTATTCCTTCGAGAATAATATAGCATTCTTTATTTAAACTTTTAATAATACTATATAGACCTATAGCGGAACCTAAACAGTCAACATCAGGGTTTTTGTGTCCCATGATGAAAATCGTGTTACTTTCATTTACTAAATCCATTAATGCATGAGCAATTACCCTTGCGCGTACCTTAGTTCTTTTCTCAACTTCTTTTGTTTTTCCTCCGAAGAAAGATAGTTTATCACCTTTTTTCACTACTACCTGGTCCCCACCTCTACCTAGGGCAAGCTCCTTAGCCGATGTCGCAAATTCATAGTTTTTTAAAGGTGTGTCTTCTCCTCTACCTACCCCCACACTCAAAGTAACTGCAAGTTTATTACCGTTACTTATTTCGCGAACAGTATCTAGAATATCAAATTTCTTTTCTATTTCTTTTTCAATATACTTATCTTGAACTATGATAACGTATTTATTAGATGTATACTTTTTTACCACAGCATTTACACTCTGCCCATAGCTATTTATTGTTCGCTCAATATCAGCTATAAGTAGTGGTGCCTTATCTTCTTCTGTGGTTTTAACAACATCATCAAGATTATCAACCTCTACTAACATAACGCTTTCTCTATTACCATTAATTCCTTTGATTAGGTTGGTTTTTTCCGTTATATCATAAAAATATAGTAGCATAATCTTATCTTTATCATTTTTATTTTCGTTTGTATCTACAATATTAGTATAAATTTCATAGTAATTATCTTTTATTTTAATATTTGAAAATATATTCTTTTTACCCTCTAAAATCTGTTTTAGATTGAGTTCCTTAATTATATCCCTAATATTTTTATTTAAAAGATCTTCGCCCTCCAGCATTGACGTTACACTTTGATTGTACCATAAAATATTTCCCACATTTCCTATTATTATAAGCGGAAAAGGAAGCTTTACTAAAGTACTTGTGGTTGCTATATCAAGTTTAGATGAAAAATTCTCAATAAATTTTTTCCACTCATCTTTTTTAATCTTTGAGTTGTAAATATTGTACACTACTAGTATTGCATATAGTGCAAGTGCTAGTAATCCTACTTCAAAATGTCCATAATAAAATATTATACATATGAATAGAGCCATGGTCACCATATATATTTTATTATTTACACTAAAGTAATTATATTTATTATCCATAATTAGCCCCCAATTATTTTCTTTTAATTCTATATGGGTCAAGCTTTCTAAAGTCAAAAGCCATCTCCATGAGCCCTATTGAAAAGTAAATAGTACCTAGAGGCGAAAGTGTTGTTAACACTAAAATTATTACTACTACTGGTTTAGATAAATTTCTTTTAACTCTTAGAAAATATGTAGTTGCAGCTAATCCATTTATAATAAATATAAACTGTGCAAGGATTTGAGAGGAATTTAGTATATAATCCCCACCAGTTATCTTTTTGGCTGAAAGTATTATTCCTATACATACTATGCCTATTAATATGGCTCCTACTATGTTAGAAACGTAAATTCTACTGAAAGGTAGTACTTCCTCCATTTTATAATTTAACTTCTTTAATATTGCTCTAGACACTATATAATTCAAATAAGCTGATATAAAGGATAAAATAAAAATAGTTGCAGGTATTAAAGCCAAAATTAATGCAACGTCCATTTTATTTATTATTTCAAAATTCTTATCTAAAAGTTTCAACTGTTCCGGGGTTATTCCTGCTTGTGAATAAATACTTTTAACTTGGTCTAATGATATTTTTATTGTTTGTTTCATAAACTCCAAATTTTTGGAGATAAAGTTTATAAAACTTACTTTTTCTATAAATAACATAGAAAAAGCTATGGTTAATATATTGGATACTGCGGAAGCAATAGCTAAAAATAATAAAGTTATAGATGGCTTTTTATTTTTCTTAACACAATAACCAAGCGCAATACCAATTGTACTATAAGTTATAGCTGAATATATCGCCATTATTGGATTATAGACCAAGGATGTTAAAATTATACTCAAAAATATAGCAGTGATTGTTATTTTATTATTATGCCTTATATAGAGTATTGCCACAGGAATTGGTAATATTAATGTTCCTATAAAGGATACAATCGGCAAGTATCCTGTTATAATCATTATTACTGAAATTATAACAGATATAAGCGAAGCCTCTACAATTGCCTTTGTACTATAATTTT
>JAKBFR010000029.1 GCA_021837545.1 Bacillota bacterium
ATAGAATTATAATTATATACAGGAGGGAATGAGAATGGGTAATTTAATTAAGATTAATATGTATGTAGAAAGAAATAAAATAAATGGTAGTATAATAAATATAAAAAAGTTAGAAGAAAATATTTCAGATTATAGTATATGGTTAAAAAATAATAATAGAGAGGATAAAATAGACAACTATGAAAGATTTCTGCAAGCTCAATAATTATTTTTAGAGGTAAGTTAGACGTTAATGTTTAATTTACCTCATTTTTTTTAATTAAAGAAGACAAATAAAAGTCATAATTTAATTTATGGCTTTTTCGTTATCCAAAATCTTAAGTTAAGAGTTTTTAAATGAAATCATGTAGAATAAACATAAAAATGTAAGAGATTATAAAAAAATTAGTAGCAAAATGTTGTATAATGTAAGTATATTAGTGTTAATAAGTATTGCAATATGAGGAATTTTATAACTACTACAGCCATTATTCTGGAATCATTTTATGAAGGACAAGCTAAGACACATTAAAAAAATAACATACCATTACCATTAAGCCAGTGTATTTTGCATATATTTAGTCTGTAATTTTGATTCATATACCTAAGTGTGCTAGCTATAGCCAAAGCCATTTTAGATAAAAAATACGAATTAATATGCCTTACGCGTTTGGAGGGATAAAAATGTTTAAAAGGAATTTAGCTTTATGTATAGCTCTGGCTTTACTTTTGTCAGGTTGTGGGGGAGCAAAACAAAATGAAAATAATATGAATGCAATTGATTCACAAAATAAAAATATAATTAATTCTCAAACTAATGAAAGTAGCGAAGAAAATGAAAAATCTGATTCTAAAACAAAGTCTGAATCTAAACCAGATGATACTCATGTATCAGAATCCGCTACTAAACCAGAGTCTGATTCTACACTAAAATCTAATTCTTCAAAAGAGTCTGAAATCATAACAAAATATACTACTGAACCACCAAAAAATTTTACTCCTTTAGTGTCATCTGATACTTCATCACTTAGCACTAAAGCTATAGAATGGTCATGGTTATATTCATCAAGAGAGAATGCTGACCTTTTATCAAAATACAAAGGGTATGGTTTTGGAGATACTTCTAGAAAAATTATTTATCTTACTTTTGATGAAGGATATGAAAATGGATATACTGCAAGTATTTTAGATACTCTAAAGGCAAATAAAGTACAAGCAACATTTTTTGTAACTAAACCTTTCGTAACAGGTAGTTTTAATGGCGTTCCAGATACTGAGCTATTAAAGAGAATGAGTAATGAGGGACATATAATAGGTAACCATTCTGTACAACATAAATCTATGGTTACATTTACAGATGAAGCTACTTTTAATGCTGAAATTACTGGAGTAGAAGATGCAGTAAATAACATTTCAGGTTGTAAAATGTCAAAATATTTTAGACCACCAGAGGGGACTTTTAGTGAATTATCACTTTACTATACTCAAAAACTTGGTTACAAATCTATATTTTTTAGTCTTGCTTATCAAGATTATAATGTTGATAATCAGCCTGATCCTGAATCCTCTAAAGCAAAACTTTTAAAAAATACTAATGATGGCACCATTTGCTTACTTCATGCTGTGTCTAAAACTAATGCTACTATTTTGGACAGCTTGATTAAGGAATGGAAGAATCAAGGGTATGAATTTAAAAGTTTAGATGATCTTCCTAATTAACAAATTTAGTTAGTTAATTTCATTAAAATAGATGTATATAAGGTATATTATAGTAGAGTTTGGGAATAATGATTTTTAGAGGTAGATTAGCCTTAAAGGCTTAATCTACCTCATTTTTTAGTTAATAAAATATCACTTTAATATCATATCTAAACAGTATGTTATAATAGAAGTAGACTGTTTAAATCTAATAATGAGACTACATAAGATTTATAAGAAAGGAGGTATAGATATGTTTACGTATATTATAATACTATTAATATGTATTTTAGCTTCAAATATAATAAGTAGGTTTATACCGTCCTTATCGGTACCAATTGTTCAAATTGTAATGGGAGCATTAATTGCAATAATATATTCGGAATTTAAAATTGATCTTGATCCACATACATTTTTAGTGATGTTTATTGCTCCGCTTCTTTTCTGTGATGGGAAAAAAGCAGATAAAAGATCATTGTGGAAACAGAGAAAAGATATACTTCTAATGGCATTAGCTTTAGTTGCCGTAACAGTAATATTGGTTGGATTGCTTATAAATAAGTTAATACCAGCTATTTCATTACCAGCAGCTTTTGCACTTGCAGCGGCTTTATCACCAACTGACTATGTTGCAGTTAGCGCACTTTCAAAAAAGGTTTCTCTTCCGAGGAAGATAATGCACCTTATAGAAGGGGAAGGTCTTATGAATGATGCGTCAGGTCTTGTATCTTTTAAATTTGCATTGGCAGCAGCATTAACTGGAACATTTTCATTGTTTAATGTAACTACAAATTTTGTAATGGTTTCTATTGGAGGAATTATTGCTGGATTAGTGTTAGAACACATTCTAATTAACTTTGAGCTTTGGATAATAAATCTTGGAATGGAAGACACTACAGTGGAAATGTTACTTCAAATTTTGACTCCATTTATAATATATCTTATATCGGAAGAAGTATTTAAGGTTTCAGGCATACTAGCTGTGGTTGTAGCTGGAATGGTATATTCATTATCATTGAAAAGATTAAAATCTAAAAATGCAAAATTAAATGCGGTATCAGCAAATACATGGTCTATATTGGTATATGTTTTAAATGGATTTATATTTATAATAGTTGGATTGCAATTACCTAATATTATTAAAACTGCTTTTTATGAAACTTCAATAAATACAATGGGAGCAATTATAGATGTTTTATTAATAACAGTAGCCTTACTTGTAATTAGGTTTTTATGGGTTCTCTTTATGTATAAATTTGGAGGGGAGAATTCTGATGGAGAAGATAAGCGCAAGTTTCATACTGCATTTTTAACTTCACTTTCAGGTGTAAGAGGGGCAGTTACATTAGCTACAGTTCTTTCAATTCCTTTAACACTAGAAAATGGGCAAGAATTTCCGAATAGAACACTTATTTTATTTTTGGCTGTTGGAGTAATTTTAACTACTCTTCTTATTGCAACTTTTATATTACCTCTATTTGCTAAAAAGGATACTTCTGAAGAAGTAAACTATTTAGAAGCTTTGAATAAAGCACAAATAAAGGTCTGGATTAATACTATAAATAAATTAAAATTAGAAACTGACAATAAAAAGTATATTCAAATGACTAAAAACGAATATAGGTATCGTATTAATCAATTAAAAAGTGGGAATTCTTATTATAAAAACTGGAATAGAAGTAATAAGGAAGAAAAGAAATGGATGATTTCATGTTATAAAAAGGAAATTGAAAATACTAAAAAATTATTACAAGAAGAAAAAATAGATGAATCAACTGCATATGCTTATGAAAAAATAACTAAAAAGAAAATTAAATTAATTTCATCTGTAGAAAATTTTTCATTGACGGTTAAAGAAGCTTTAGTAAGGATTTCTATATTAATTCTTAATATAAAGAAAATTAAATATATATTAAGAGGAATGGAAAATCAGAAGAAAAGTGAGCAACATTTAAAGGCTATAGCAATGAAAGAACTTCATGCCACTAATGCAGAATACATAATCGAATATGTTAAATCTAATATTACACCTGAAAATGAAGAAACACTTAAGGAAATAATTTTATATTATCAAGGTGTGTATTTGATATCAAGTAAACCAATGCTCGAAAAAATCAATAAATATGAAAAGAAGAAAGTCGAAATTAAGGCAATGCAATTAGAAAGAAATATTATACAATCCTTATTTGAAAATGGAGATATTACTTGGAATATAGCATCTGAACTTAGAAAAAATTTAAATTATATTGAAAGTGATGTTTTAAGATAATCTATATTTACGATTATGTAGGAACTTAAGAAGTATCTATTAAAAAAATAAGGTAATTCTTTTTTTATTACCAAAAATAAATTTATAGTATTATAACCAACAGTATCCATAGAAATAAATTCGTATAAAAATATTATAATAAATTTAGAAATCTACAGTCTAATTCTCAGTAACAGTTACAACAGAGTATAGTTGATTTCAGCTGGATATCAACATTAGCACAGGTTTTATCTTAAATAGCTACATATCATGATTAATAATGCAAGAAAAAGTTTGTGTTTGATAAAGTTATAAACTATAATTTTATCGAAGGTGGTGTCTATATGATAGCTTCAGAACGAAGAATGTATATAATGAAAGTTTTAAATGAAAAGGGAATAGCTAATTTAAAAGAGATAACAAATGAATTAAACATATCAGAAGCTACTGTGAGAAGGGACTTTGAAAAGCTTGAGAAAGATGGCAAATTAAAACGTGTTCTTGGAGGTGCCACATTAACAGATGATTTATTGTATTCATCAGATAGTGTAGAACTTACAATGAAAGAAAAAATGCTATCTAATGTAAATATGGATAAAAAAAATCAAGTGGCAAAATATGCTTCTCAATATGTTAAAGATGGTGATTGTGTTTTTATAGATGGAGGAACAACATTAGTTCCATTAATTAATTATTTAGCTAGTAAAAAGATTAAAATTGTTACTTATAACCATTTAATTATTAACAAAATAAAAAATCCAATCGCAGAAATTTTTATTGTTGGTGGTGTATATTTACCTTATTATAGTATGAGCGTAGGACCAATTGCACAAGATGTACTAAAGCATTTTCACTTTGACCATGCATTCATTGGATGTGCAGGAATTGACTTAAAAGAAGGCATTGCATATACTACAGAAATTGAAAGTCTTACTATGAAAAACATAGCTATGGAAAATTCAAAACATAGTTATTTATTAATAGATTCCACTAAATTTGAAGCAAGAGGATTCTATAAATTTAAAACTTTGAATTCTTTTGATTATATTATATGTGATAACTTTTCAACTGCGGACAATATTCCAGAAAATTTTATATTAGTATAGTAATAAACTTAGTTTGTAGACGAATTTAAGTGATTTATAAAAAAAGGATATTTTCAATAGTGAAGGTATCCCTTTTTTATAGTTTAAAGTGATTAAAATTGCACTTATTCTATAACATCATATCTTTCTTTGATAAGTGCTGATATAGCATTATCTATATCATTATTTTTAACAAGAATATAATCTGTATCATATGTAGAAATAGCAAATATGCTTATTCCTTTTTGTGCTAGTATTGTACTGATTGAAGCAAGAATTCCAATTAAAGAAAAATCTAATGGTCCTTCAATCTTTAGAATTCTCCAATCTTTTTCACAATTTATATCATTAGGAATATCATCTTGAGAGCATACAATTGATAATTCATCTGATGTTCTTGTTATAGAAAAAAAGTCACTATTTTGTGCCCATTCAGGGATTAATTCTGTTTTAGCTAACCTACAAACCCCATATCTTTCTTTTAATAATTTCATTGTTAATATCTTTTCTGACATATTTTATTTCTATCCTTTCTTTTATTAATGTTTGTCTATGAAGTTTTGCAATTCATTGTGCCAGTCATCAGGTTCAAATGTACCAATTTCAGTTTCCTCTCCAAACAAAAGGTCTACTATATAGCGTGGTTTTTTATTACCTATAAACATTGATTTGATGCAGGAAACACAGTAAACTACTACATTTTCACAAGGTATCTCCTCTGAACGCTTTTTCATTTGTTCTTTGACCTTCTCTACAGGTAAAATTCCGTAAAAACTATCACCACAACAATTTGCATTTGTACGCGTATTTTTAGGCTCAATTACTTTTATATTCATTCTTTCAAGAAGTTCTCTTATTGCAGAATGAACTCTTTCTTCCGTCCTAGTAGGACAAGCATCGTGTATGCTCATTTCCATGCCGTTATAATCGGGGAATGGAAATGTTTTGCTTTCAGCTAATATTTCCCAAAGGGATATGGTAGATAAATCATTATAAAGCTCTCTATATCGTCTGTCACAGCCTGCACAGGTGTTGATTACTTGTGTTCCGCTTTCGAAATTAGGTTCATTTCTACAACAAATCAAATGCTCTGGAATATCTCCTAGATTTCTATTTAAAAACCCTAATACTTTTTTAGCAAGCTCTGGCTTATAAATCATCAATGCACAACCTGGTGCATAAACTTGTTTCATTAAAATCCCTCCAACAATTATTCTATTACAAACATATTTTACACGAAATGCAACTATAAATATATGTATCACAATCATGCAAAAAAATGATAAAAAATGATTGCAAATGAAAATAAAAGTAATATAATAAAGTTAAGAAGAGGATTAATTTTATTATATTACTTGAAAATTTTGTTAAGATGATTATAGAGGAGAGATGTTTAATGAAAACAACAAATAAAAGAAAAAGAGATCTTATAGAATCCCTAAAAAATGGACTAATAGTATCATGTCAAGTACAAAAAGATGATCCAATATATACGGATGATATAGTGGTAAAGATGGCAGAAGCAGCATCGTGGGCTGGTGCAGTAGCAATTAGAGCAAACTCTCCAGAACAAATTAAAGCAATTAAAGAAAAAGTAGATTTACCTCTGATAGGATTATATAAAATATGGAATGATGATACAGATGTATTTATTACTCCAACATTAGAAGCGGCAAAACAAGTTTGGGAAGCTGGCGCAGAAATTATAGCACTAGATTGTACAAGCCAAACAACTCATGAAAAAACAAAAGCGTATGAATTATTACAAATAGTAAAAAAAGAAATTCCAGAAGCTATAATTTTCGCTGATGTCTCAAATTATGATGAAGCAAAAAGAGCAATAGAATTAGGTGCTGACATTGTAGCTCCAACTTTATATGGATATACAGAGGAAACAAAACATATAGAAGAACCTAACTTAAGAGAATTTGCAAGAATGTGCAGAGATTTTAAAGATGATGCTTATGTAATGATGGAAGGTCACTTATATACGCCAGAAGATGCAATGAAATGTATATATCTAGGTGCTCATTCAGTAGTTGTTGGTAGTGCAATAACAAGACCACATTTAACAGCAAAACGTTTCGTTGATTTATTAGGTGGATATCAAGACAATTGGAGAGATGCAGAAAGGAGTAAACATTAATATAGATACCAAATTTGAAAACTATACTTAGGGGTATAATCCACCGAAATAAGGGGGCATGCATTTGTTCCAGTTACTGAAGATTTTGATGGGTGCTTCTAAGAACATAAGTTGTACCCAAAATGCTTGCTTCAAAGGCAAGCTTTGAACAAGCACTTTGGAACAACTTATAATCTAAGAAGCACAGCCATCAAAATCTTCAACGTAACATTCCACAAAAGCATGCCCCCTTATTTCTAGTTGGGTATAAGTCAGGACTACGTTGTGGTTATCTATATAGAAGAGATGCAGAAAGGTGTGAAAGTTAATATGAGAAAATCTAAGATGGAAGAGATTCCTCAAAATGCTGAAGTAAGTAAGAAGTTACCTTGTGAGAAACCTTTATTAAAGCAACTTGAAATTATGGAGGAATATACAAGAGTCCATGAAGAAACATCAAATTTGCCAAAGGAAATAAGAGAAATAAGATGTTTAAATGTCTTGTATCCAACATTATTCCGTGAAATACAAGAAGAGGACAAATTCATAGGAAGAATAGATTTTCTGCCTATTGGATTTGGATGTGTTACATCTGTAGGTGGAGTTGGACATTATTGCGTTTTTAGTAAATTAAGAGAATTTCAGAAACAATTTGAAGATGAAAATCTAAAAAAACGTATAGATGATTTATATGATTATTGGCTAGAACATGATGTAAAAACATTATATTGCAAAGATATTGTTAATGATTCAACAGTTGGTGCGTTTATTGATTGTAGATATCCATTAATTGCAACTGTGAGAATTAGCGGTATGATGTTAGATTATCCTAAATTATTAAACCTAGGAATAGGTGGACTTCGAAAATTAATCAATGGACATTTAGAAAAGGATAAGGATAATAATTTCTATATTGCTTCATTAAAAGCATTAGACTTATTTGTAGATTCCGCAAGTTATCTACAAGAAATGGTGCAAAGACATATGGGAACAGCAAATGATACAAGGAAGAAAGAATTAGAAGTTATTTATGAAAGCTTAGAAAAGATTAAAAATGATAAACCAGAAACTTTCCATGAAGCACTGCAACTTTTTTGGTTATATGCATTACTAACAGGTGTTATTAATTATGGTAGATTAGATGATTATTTAGGACCATATTTAAAACATGATTTAGATAATAATATAATTACTGAAGACACGGCTTATGGCTATTTAAAAACATTATGGACAATGATTGAAAATAGAAGAACAACTGTAAATGGAAGAATTATTGTAGGTGGCAAAGGAAGAAAGAATACTGAAGCTGCAGATATATTTTTAAGACTTGCAATGAAAGTCTGTACTGATTATAAATATGTAGAGCCACAATTTACTTTAAGATTAACTAAAGATACTCCAGAAGATATTTTTGATTCAGCATTAGATTCTTTAGGAAAAGGTGTTACTTATCCAACTCTATATAATGATGAGGTAAATATACCGTCAGTAATGCATTCAATGAATGTTGATGAGAAAACAGCAGAGCAATATGTTCCTTTTGGGTGTGGGGAATTTGTAATTCAAGGACAAAGTACAGGTACACCTAATACTTGCCTTAACTTATTAAAACTTTTAACAATGACATTGAATGAGGGAATTGATCCTTTTGATGACATCAAAAAAAGTGGGCCAGTAAATATTAAACCTGTATCTGAATTTAAGTCATATGATGAATTTTATGCTAAATATTTAGAATTACTAGACTATTATTTTGATTTATCAATAGAAGCACAGACATATTCTTATAAGGTGATGAGCAAGGAAGTATCTTTCTTGTTTACAAGTATTTTAATGGATGATTGTATTTCAAGGGGAAAAGCATTACTTGATGGTGGTGTACGTTATTTAGGTGGTACAAATGAAACTTATGGTAATATAAACACTTCTGATTCATTATATGCAATTAAGCATTTAGTATTTGAAGAAAAGAAATATACATTAGAAGAATTGCAAAAAGCAGCTGCAGATAATTTTGAAGGATATGAAAAGATAAGAAAAGATTTAATAGACTGTGATAAGTATGGTAATGACTTGGAAACAGTTGATAATGTAGCTGTTGATTTTTACGAATATGTTGCAAATGGAATAAGAGATAGAGGAATCAAGGCTGGAATGGCTTACTACTTAATTGTTATTAGTAATAATCAGGTAAATACTGAATGGGGAAGACAAACTGCAGCATCACTTGATGGAAGGCTTAAAGGAATGTATATGAATCCTGCTAATAATCCACAAGGTGGAGCAGATAAATCTGGTCCAACTGCAACCTTAAATTCATTGGTAAAGTTTAATCCGAAGTACCATGGTGGTTCAGTACAAAATATTAAATTTTCCCCTACAATGTTTAATGGAAATAAGGATAAGATTAAGTATTTATTTAAAACTTATTTTAGAAAAGGTGGTTGCCAATTGATGGTAACAGTTGTTGATAAGGGAGTTTTGGAAGATGCTAAGATTCATCCAGAATTATATCCTAACTTAATAGTTCGTGTAAGTGGATTTAGTGCAATATTTGTTAATTTAGAATCTGATGTACAAGACGAATTATTGAGTCGCGTATTGTATGAGTAAAAAACAAAAACAATGAGAATTTTAAACTCAAATAGATATATTTTAAGTACAGATTACAATATTTAAATGAAAAAAGTATCTTTTCTAGGGGATGATGTACAATGTTAAGAATTGTGGAGATAGAAAGATTTGCCCTGCATGATGGTCCAGGTATAAGAACAGTAGTATTCTTACAAGGTTGTCCGCTGCATTGCCCTTGGTGTGCCAATCCTGAATCACAAAGTATTAAAAAACAATTAATGTATATTGAAAGTAAATGTGTAAATTGTAAAACATGTTTAGTAAATTGTCCTAAGAAATCAATTGATTTTGTAGATGGAAAAATAGTATTTAATCGTGATAATTGCGGTGAGTGTGAGTTATGTGGAGAAGTATGTCCAAACCATGCAATACATTTTGCAGGAATAAATAAAAGTATAGATGAAATTATATTTGAAGTTATGAAAGACAAAGAATATTATGATGATTCTAATGGAGGGCTCACAATCTCAGGAGGGGAGCCTTTTCTTCATTATGAGGAATACCTAAAATTATTAAAAGAAGGCAAAAAACAAGGTCTTAATATAGCAGTAGAGACTACAGGAAATGCTGATATAGAAAAGATTTCCGAAGCTGAACCATATATAGATTTATTTTTATTTGATATTAAGCATATTAATAATAAAAAGTTAAATGAAGTTACTGGAGGAAATCTTGATAAAATACTAAAAAATCTCGAGTATATTTCCTCAATAAATCCAGATAAGATAATTATTAGAGTACCTGTTATACCAACCTTTAATTATGATGATAAAGTTATAAATGAGATTATTGATTTAGCATATAAATATAAAATAAAAGAGGTCCATTTGTTGCCATTTCACAATTTAGGAAAAAATAAATATGATCAAATAGATAGAAAATATGAATTTGCTAATATGAAAATGTTAGATAAGAATGAATTAGATAAGTATTTGGATATTGGAAATAGTAAAGGGGTCAAAATAAAGATTGGAGGGTAATTCACTTAATGTATTTTTTTTCTTGGAAATGAAATAAAGTAATTGCATATGTATTGTATAACTTATATATTATATATTAGTTATACAATACATTAGTTAGTTATAGTGAATAAAAGGTTATGTCTAAACCTTAAAAGGCAAGTGGAGAATACGATGAGTGAATTATTAAAAACAATTACTGATAAACTAGAAGCAAAAGCAACAAAATTTGGGTTTAAGGGAACTGATAGCGTTCATGTATCTTTAATACTCACGGAAGATGAACAAAAAGAATTTGAAGCCATGAAGTGGGATGATCATTATTACTTCGAAATTAAAAATAATGTGTTACATATAAATTATGTAGAAGAGTTAGTAGTTTATTGTGAGGGATTAGAAAAAAAATACAACATAACAAATCTAGAAAAAAAATATGGAAAGTTTACATATGAAGATAAAGCAATATATCAAATTGAAGATGCATTTCCAGAGAGACAAATTGAAGGTACTATATATAGATCATATGCAGTTGATAAAGATGGAAAGGTATATTTTATAATATGGAAACAATATGGTAAAGATGCAGAACGTAAAATGTTTATAAATGAAGATGGTAAAGTAATGGGTGATTGTACAAATCGTGCAAATGCATGTAACTGGAATGATTACATAATCGAAGAAGTTGTATTTTAATTAATGTACATATAATTAAAAAATTTTAGATTACATAGTTGTGTTTTGCATAACTATGTAATCTATTTTAATATATTACAAATTAAGAATGTAAGTAAAATTTTATTGATATAAGTAAAATAAATAAGCCTATGCATTATTTAATTCACGTACTATATTAAAGACTTCCTCATCAGTAGTTTGTTCAAAATTTTTATAATATGAACCGACAGCATAAAATTCATAAGGTATAAATAGACATATAACTTCATCTACAATTTTCTCTAATTGAGAAATTGTATTCTGTGGTGCTACTGGTACGGCTAAGATAATTTTTTTTGCATTATGTTTTTTTATATACTTTATAGCAGCTTGTATCGTAAAACCAGTTGCAATTTCATCATCAATAATTATTACTGTTTTATTTTTCACATTAGGGAAATTGTCATTTCCTTTATATTTATTTAATCTTCTTTTAATTTCCTCTGTTTGTTCAAATATTTCTTTTTTTATATACTCTTGAGATATATTTAGCATCTCTATATATTTTTCATTAAAAAGATATGTTTCGTCTAAAGATATAGCACCAATGGCAATTTCTTTATTATGAGGTGAACTGATTTTTCTTGGAATAATTAAATCCCACTCAAATCCAAAATTTTTAATGGTATCATAAGCTGTTACTATTCCTCCTCTTGGGATAGCAAGAATAATAGGATTTTCATCTTTAAATTTCGCAAGTGCTATAGAAAGTTTTTCTCCTGCATCTTTTCTATCTACGAACATATTATCAACTCTCCTTTAACTAATATGAATTTAGTTTGAGTTGAAGTTATAGAATTATTCAAGAAGTTTTATTTTCATGTATATTTAATTTAATACTGCACACAATAATATTTGAAAGAGGTGATTCTCATGGAAAATGATTTTAACAATAATATTTGGGGATTACTCCGAAAATGATTTTAAAGTCCCCATAAGTACACTTATCTTTCAAAAAAAGTAAAGTTAGGGTTTAAAAATAAACCCTAGCTTTATTTTTTTATAATCAATTAAATTTACACAATAAATTTATTAATATGGTTATATTTTATATAAAATATAAATACATTTATTTTTGAACAAAAATACGAAAAACTGTATCATAAATAAAGGATAATATGAAAATTAAGAAAATACAACATTTAAAGCATTTGCTTTGCAGATGTAACTGTTATCTCTAATACCCTAGTTAAAAAAGAAAACTTTTCTTTCATCATATCAAATTCTGAACCTGACTCAAGGTATTTTGCAGTACCTTCAATCGCGAAGCCTGTTCCTTGATAATCTTTATAACCTAAAACGTCTTTACTACCTAAAGCAATTTTTACTTTATTATTTTGATTTACATTTTTTTCTGTTCTATTCATTGCATATGCAGGAATTAAAATTCTTTCATCAGATGTTACAACTAAATATGAGTTCCAAGTGTTAACCATATGTGGTTCATCTGCCCCCCATGATACTATTGAAACTACACCTTCATTTTTTAGTACATCAAAAAACTTTTCTGTAAGCATTGTATATTTCCTCCTAAAAATTTATTAAACAATACACTTGATGATTATGGATAATGAATATCGTGGATAAGTACTGTCTATAATTATTATATGTTGACTTTTTAGAAAAGTCAATAACTAATAATTATATTAAGGATAAATATTATCTATAATTAAATCGTGTATATTGACTAATAAAAAATAATGAAGTATTATGTGGGAAGATTATCTTGTTATTTAGGAGGTTGATTGTATTGCAATTTTCCATAGGAGTAGAGTATGCATTACATTGTTTATTATATATGGTGGATATTCCATCAGGAAAAGCTGTTGGAATTAAAGATTTAGCGGCATTTCAAGGAGTTTCAGAAACTTATTTATCAAAAGTATATACAAAATTAAGGAAAGCAGATATTGTGAAGTCAATTCCAGGTGTTAATGGGGGATATGAGTTAGCACGTCTTCCTGAAAACATAACATTTTGGCATATAGTCGAGGCAGTAGAAGGGACGACCCCATTATTTCAGTGTGCAGAGATTAGGCAAAAAGAAATATTATTAGATAAAGATAACTTACCTGATTCATATACAAAATGTCCTTGCTTAATAAAAGTTGTAATGTTAGAAGCAGAAGACCAGATGAGACAGTATTTGAATAATAAGACTTTAGGATGGCTACATGAACAAGTTAGTAATAAGATTCCTGAAGAGCATGGAAAAGCAACGATTGAATGGTTCAATAATATTAAATCGCGATAAATTTAATATTCTTAAGTTTTGATAAGATTATATTTAATTGAATGCAATGGGACAACAAAAGAAACTGTTGCATATAGTAATTTCAAAAATAACTATAAACAAAGCTAGCGAGATTGAATAAATAGAAATTAATATAAATGATAATTTAATAATGTGTCTAAGTAATGGAGGAGAACCTAGTCCAGATGGAGGAGGTTCTTCTTTTTCTTTTCTACTAAAGCACTATTAAAAGATTTCACGCCGATTGAAATTCTAGTTCTTAGATTTATAATTGGTTATATAACGTTACTACTGGTATATCCGCACCATGTTAAAACGTTAAATAATATTGCAAAAAAACAGTAGGTAACTTTGTTTTTACACAAAATTATTTCCTGTCCAAATTAGGCAGAATTTTCTACAAAAGATACAATAGCATTAAGGATGCTATATTATTTATAAACTACTTTCATAACCTGTAAACTATAAAATATAGTTTACAAGCTATTAAATATAGTTTATACTTATGGTAAGAAAGGAGGACTATATTTATGAAAATGTGGAAAAGAAATTTAATGGTTTGCTGGTTTGGAATGTTTGTAACAGGTATTGGAATGAGTCAAATCGCTCCAGTTTTGCCTCTATATATACAACATCTTGGAGTTCAAGATACAGCTTCAATTACGCAACTTTCAGGAATTGCCTTTGGTATTACGTTTATCATTTCAGCTATTTTTTCACCAATTTGGGGTCATGCTGCTGATAAATTTGGACGAAAACCAATGTTACTTAGGGCAAGCCTTGGTATGGCTATAGTTATAGGATGCATGGGCTTTGCACCAAATGTATATGTACTCATAGGATTGAGATTATTACAGGGTGCTATCACAGGTTATGGAACTGCTTGTACTACATTGATTGCAACTCAGACAGATAAGGAACACGCAGGATTTGCTTTAGGCACTCTTTCAACATCAAATATTGCAGGTTCTTTGCTTGGACCGGTGATTGGTGGTTATATTGGAGAGAAATTCGGTTTACAAAATGTATTTTTTATAACAGGATTACTAATGATGGTTGCATTTATTACAACTGCATTATTTGTAAAGGAATCTTTTACTCGTGAAGAGAAAAAGACGCTTAGTATGAGAGAAGTATGGAATAGTGTTCCTGAAAAAAGCTTGACTATTACCATGTTTGTGACCTTTTTTGTATTAACTGTGGCCTTATATTCTGTGGAACCAATCATAACAATATATATTACTCAATTATCAGGTAATACTAGTCATGTTGCACTGCTCGCTGGAATAGCATTTTCAGCTTCAGGGTTGGCAAATATAATTGCGGCTCCAAGACTTGGAAAACTCTCGGATAAAATCGGCGCGCATAAAGTTATATTAGTTGCTCTTGTAGTTGCAGGACTAGTTTTCATACCACAAGCATTTGTTAATAATCCTTGGCAGTTAGTGGGTCTTCGTTTTTTATTAGGATTAGCAACTGCAGGGCTGATTCCTTCTGTTAATATCTTGGTGAAGAAAATTACACCATCTTCACTAACAGGCAGAGTTTTTGGATTTAACATGTCAGCAGGATATTTAGGTGTATTTGGAGGTTCGGTTTTAGGCGGGCAAGTGGCAGCATACTTTGGAATAAGATATGTATTTTTTATTACAAGTGCTTTGTTACTTATAAATGCAGTATGGGTTTATTTTAAAGTCTATAAAAAACTTAGTTTAAATTAATAATGGTCTAAGGTATGTGCCTACAAAATGAATAGACTTTTTATACAAAGGTTTATAATAGAGAGGCAAGTATTTAAAAAGATTGGAGAATTAAAATGAAAATTAAATGGTTCGGTCAATCATGTTTTATGATAACGTCTGAAAATGGAACAAAAGTACTAACAGATCCATTTAAGAAAATGTTGGGTTATAAATTGCCTGAAATTGAAGCAAATATAGTATCTACAAGTCATGAGCATGGTGATCACAATAATATAAACGCAGTCAAAAGTAGTTTTGTACACATAAATGAATTAGGTGAGTTTTCAGAAGATGGAATAGAGATAAAAGGTGTGGAAACATTTCATGATAAATTTTCGGGATCAAAGAGAGGGAAAAACACGGTATATAACTTTAAAATTGATGAAATAAATATTTGTCATTGCGGTGATCTAGGACATATTCTAACTTCAAATCAGATAGAAAAAATAGGAAACGTGGACATACTACTACTTCCTGTTGGTGGATTAGCCACAATTAATGCATTTGATGCGGCTCAAGTAATTAAGCAGTTAAGCCCAACAATTGTTATACCTATGCACTACAGGACAAAGGCATTAGGTCTAATTGGCTATATATTTGGCACAGTTGATAAATTTATTTCAGCTTCAGGATTGAAAGCGAAAGAATATGAGGAGCTGGAATTAAACAAAGCAAATATTGAAGATTATTCAGGGATTGTTGTCCTTAAATATGATTAAAATTTGCATAAAAAATAAAATAGATGAATGAGGAGAAATGAAAATGGAAGATTTAAAATTAACAAATGAAACTGAAGTTATTAAAGCAGAAAAAACAGCACTTGTAGTTATAGATTTGCAAAATGGAATTGTAAACAGGGAGTGTTCACCTCATACTACTGTAGAGGTTATTCAGAATGCAAGCAGATTAGTTAATACATTCACAGAAAAGGGAGCCTTTGTAGTTCTAGTAAGAGTTTCAACGCTAGATGGAAAAGATATGTTAAAACCAAAGGTAGATTTAAAAGCTAATTCAATGCAATTTCCAGAAGGCTGGGATAACTTAGTACCTGAAATAGCAAATAATAAGAATACTTATACTATTACCAAAAGACAATGGGGAGCATTCTATGGTACTGATCTTGACTTACAGTTAAGACGTCGTGGAATCGATACTATAACACTATGTGGTATTTCTACTGGAATTGGCGTAGATACTACAGCAAGAGAAGCTTTTCAACTTGGTTATAATCAAATTTTTACCGAAGATGCAATGACAGCGATCACAAAAGAAGAGCATGAATATGTTTGTAAACATATTTTTCCTAGGATAGGTAAGATTAGAACAAGTGAAGACGTGATTTTATCATTAAAATAAAATGAGATAATAAAATTCAATTAAGATATATGGGCTAGTTGAAGTTCGCCTAAATCATTTAAATCCTCCACAATACTTAATATAAGTGTTGTGGAGGATTTTTTACTAACTCACTATTAAAAAAATACAGAATCATCTGATACTATGATTATAATTGATATAAAATTAATCATTTATGAAATCAAAAACAATTTTAGCCATATACTCATCGCTTTCTTTCATGCCACTCTTTGCCCATTCAGTTACGACATTATATAGTCCACCTGCTATAAATTCAATCCAATATTTCTGTTTTTCTGGAGAGTATAATTTGTGACATTCAACATCCTGAGATAATGAATGAAAAGATTCAACACATTTTTCAAGTAATATATTGATTAAATTAGAATTAATTAAATTATAAATTAATTTCTCATTTTTTCTGAAGTAGGAAAAATACAAACGTAGATTCTCATAGATATCTTTTTTCTTGTGATTTAATATTTCATTAAAGTATTCCTGAAAGAGTTCATCAATGTAAGTAGCAATAATATCTTCTTTTATATTATAATTTCTATAAAAAGCCATTCGTGATACACCAGCTTTTTTAGCTATCTCTGTAATAGAAATTTCTTTGAAATTCTTTTTTCCCATTAAAATCATAAGTGCAGTAAAAATGCTTTCTTTTGTTATCATATTTTGTGAATTAGTATTTTTATTTACCATAAACAATATCCTCTCTTTTGTAACACTTGATATGTATGCCATTGCAATATTCTATACCTAACATTATACTATATTGAAGATTGCGTTACAAATGTAACACTAAAATTGAGGGGGAAATTATGAAAATATTATATTTTACATCAACAGGAAATAGCTTATATGTAGCAAAGAAAATTGGGGATGAGTATTACTCTATTCCTAAGTTAATAAAAGAAGGTCGATTTGATTTTGAAGATGAAAAAATCGGAATTGTATTTCCATCGTATTCTAATGGGGTTCCTAAAATTGTTGAACAATTTCTAAAGAAAGTGAAACTAAAAAGTAAATATATTTTTGGAATAACAACTTATGGATTTTATGCTGGGGCAACGACAAGACATCTTTTAGAAATAGGGAAAAGGAATAAAATCGAATTTTCTTATATCAATGAAATAGTTATGGTTGACAATTACCTTCCTGGTTTTGATATGAATAAGCAAGTACAAGGACAAGCTAAGAAAAATATAGAAGAAAATTTGAGTAAAATAATAAAAGATATTGAGGAAGGAAAGAAATATATTAAGAAACACTCTATTATTACGGAAGGTTTTAGAATACTAGGTGAAAAATTAGTTTACGACAATGAATTTGAAAAGAATTTCATTGTAGAAAGTAATTGTAATGGATGCAAAACCTGTGAAAAGGTATGTCCTGTAGATAATATAAAAGTAGATAAGAGACCTATCTTTATGAATAATTGTCAGCAATGTTTGGCCTGTGCTCATAATTGTCCACAGAGAGCAATAAGCCTTAAAAAGGAAAAAAGTAAGGCTAGATTCATTAATGAAAATATTACATTAAAGGAAATAATTGATTCTAACAATTAACAATATCTACTCCTATATTAAATATAATTGAAAAGTTGATTTATAAACATTATTATATAAATATGTTTGAAATAATAGTATACGCTTAATTGTAGGATACTAAAATAGCATGAATGAAAAAGGAAGAGAGTATAAAAAATGATACTACAATATATAGTTTTAATATTAATACTAATTTTAATAGGGGGTATTATATTTATTAACGTTTCTCCACAATTTGGAGCCAAAACAATAGGAGCAAATTATGAAAGAATAAAAAGATCTAAGAACTTTAAAGATGGAAAGTTTAGAAATATTGAAAAAACTACTACGATGGCAAAAATAGATTTAGCTTCTATGTCTAAATTTTTTATTAAAGGAGATACTGTGCCAAACTTTACTATTCCAATTGAAAAGAGTGATTCCATTAAAAATGATAGTTTGGATATAACAGTTGTAAATAATAATTTAGATTCATATAAACAAAAATCTAATGTTAAAGTTACTTGGTTTGGCCATTCAACTTTATTATTAGAAGTAAATAATAAAAAAATATTTTTGGACCCAATGCTTGGAAAGAGGCCATCTCCACACCCTTGGTTTGGTTCTAGAAGGTTTAATGAGGATCTGCCAATTAAAATCGAAGATATTCCACAAATAGATGCTGTGCTAATATCTCACGATCATTATGATCATTTAGATTACTGGTCTATCACTAAGATAAAGGATAAAATAAAAATGTTTTATGTACCACTTGGTGTTGCTGCACATCTAAAATCATGGGGAGTAGATCAATCAAAGATTGTTGAGTTAGACTGGTGGGAAGAAGCAGAATTTGAAGAATTAACCTTTGTTTCTACTCCATCTCGTCATTTTTCAGGAAGAGGGTTGTTTAACAAGGATAGTACTTTATGGTGCTCTTGGGTTATCAAAGGTGAAGATACAAAAATTTTCTTTAGTGGAGATGGTGGATATAGTAAAACCTTTAAAGAAATTGGTGAGAAATTTGGACCTTTTGATTTAACCTTTCTTGAATGTGGACAATATAACGAAGGCTGGCCTGAAATTCATATGATGCCTGAACAAACTGTGCAGGCTCATATTGATCTAAGAGGTGAATTACTTATGCCAATTCATTGGAGTGCCTTCAAACTATCAATACATCCTTGGAATGAACCTGTTGAGAGGTTACTTAAAAAAGCAAATTCTTTAAATATAAATGTAACTACTCCAAAGATTGGAGAACCTGTAATTCTTGATGAGTCAGTACCTTCTTCAAATTGGTGGAACATTCTTTAGATTTAATCATAAAGAGCTGACAACAGACTTGAGGTATTTGCAAGAAATCCCAATAATCAGTTAATCACTAAGTCTTGGAATGGCTTACGTTGGAGCGACTGGCAAATTATTTGGGGAACACTTACTTCTGATCCTGCTGCGGTATCTTGGGGACCTAATAGAACTGACGTATTTGTTAAAGGCACAAATAATGCTTTGTGGCATATCTGGACTTGTTATTTATTTTCATGTGCCTTAATTTAAAATAATGAAAAACCAGCAATGCTAGTATGAAATTGATTTGTAAAAACCAATTTATCTAGAGTTGCTGTTTTTTTATGATCAATGATTAAAAATATATTAATACACACGAAAAAAACAAATAAGTATGGTCAATAAACATGGAAGCAAAAAGAATTAGTAATTGACCGCCTAAATAATAATTTTAATTAAAGAAAATTAAAGTTTAGTATCATTTGTTACATATTCATTATTTATATTGGTGTTATATTGAATATAACAGGAAAACATAGTAATATTTTAAAAAATAATTACTTAAATTCAATATATTGACTTAAATTATTTATAAGATTATAATAATAAATGTTTTGAAAAATGGAAGTAAAATATATCATATAATCAAGGGTGGTGTAACTAATCGATATAAAAGAACAAATTGAAGAAACTAGAGATAAATTGAATATGCTAATAGCAACTAAAGAAATAATTACAGAAGATAAGGAATTATTAGAAATTAGCATAAAATTGGACAAGCTAATAAATAAATATTTTCAGACTAAAAATAATGAACTGGTTATGTAAGTTATGTAAATGCGAATAATAGTATAAACGAATTATTTATAATATAACTAAATAAATTAGTTAATATCTTTAATTACCACGCGAAATAAGATGTGGGCTGTATGTTTTAGAAAAAATACTTGATAGACTTATAAGCAATAAAACATGTATATATAATAAAATAACAGGAAAGTCAGTGATATTTAAATTCTATATATATTAGACTTTAATCGTAGATTGTATACTATTAATAATAATTAAATATTTATAATTTAAAAGGCAATAAACATTTGTATTTGAATGTTTATTGTCTTTTCTCATGCACCGTTAATAATAATAACTAGATATATGATAATTTATGACAATTCTTGGGTGAAAAAAACTTATATTTGCAAAAAGTTAGAATTATTAGAATGTTAACGTCTTGCAAAATATTAGTGACATATGATAAAATATCAATTGGTTTGTTACGATTTTAAAATTTCTAGTAAAATATATTAATATTCTAAAAAATTAGCATATTAAAAACACGATTTTTGACGAATAGATTAACTAAATAGGAGGAAATAATGAACATTTTTAAGAAGAAATCAGTAGACCAGATACTGGAAGGTATACAAAAGACGGCCCTAAAGAAAAATCTTAAAGCTAAAGATATAGCTGCATTTGGTATTGGAGCAGTAGTAGGAGTAGGTATATTTGTTGCCACAGGAGAAGGGGCACATTTAGCAGGACCAGCAGTAATTATTTCATTCATTATAGCAGGTATAATAGCTTGTATTTGTGGGTTATGTTACTGTGAACTTTCAACTATGTTTCCTGTCGCAGGAAGTACATATTCATATTCATATATAGTGTTTGGAGAAATAATTGCAATGATAATTGGATGGTGTCTTACAGCAGAGTACTTAGTTGCTTGTAGTGCTGTTGCATCAGGGTGGTCAGGCACCTTCATTGGTATATTAAAGTCAATAGGAATAACAGTACCTACAGCATTTACTGCATCACCAAGTAAAGGTGGGATAGTAGATTTACCAGCCATACTAATAATATTATTAATAACTGCTCTTTTATGTTATGGCATGCAGGAAAGTGCAAAAGTTAATAATATAATTGTAGGGGTAAAAATAGCTATAATTGTTATATTTGTAGCTCTTGGAGTTTCGCATATAAATCCAGCTAACTATCATCCTTTTGCTCCACTTGGATTTAATGGTATTTTTGCAGGAGCAGCTACTATATTCTTCTCTTATATAGGTTTTGATGCCATATCGACAGCAGCAGAAGAAGCTGAAAATCCTAAAAGGGATATTCCACTAGGACTTATAATTTGTTTAATAGTAGTTACAATACTTTATGTTTCTGTTGCTGTTGTGCTTACAGGAATGGTTCCTTATAAAGAAATAATTTCAGAGAATGCAGTACCAGGGGCATTAGCAAGCGTAGGAATAAAATGGGGAGCAGCGTTAGTAGGAACAGGAGCTATACTTGGAATGATGTCTACACTAATGGTAATGCTTTATGGCCAAGTGAGAATATTCATGGTTATGTCAAGAGATGGACTTTTACCAAAATTATTTTCAAAGGTACATCCTACACATAAAACACCGTATATCTCAACTATAATAACTGGAATTATAGCAGCAGTAATAGCTGGATTTTTACCGCTAGACTTGATTGTACAATTTTTAAGTATAGGAACATTATTAAGTTTCATGGTAGTATCAGCTGCGGTTATAGTACTTAGAAAAACTATGCCTGATTTTAAAAGAATATTCAAAACTCCTGGAGTTCCATTTACTCCAATAATATCTATAATATGTTGCATAGCTTTATTAAGTAGGTTACATATAAAAACTTGGATAGGTTTTTTAGTTTGGCTTATTATAGGACTGCTAGTATACTTCTTTTATGGAAGAAAACACAGTATTCTTCAACATGAGGAAAACCCAGAGGAGTCAGATAAAGCTGTATAAAATCATTCTTAAGATAATAATTCATTAAGTATACATAATAAAACAAAAAAAGGTGAAGCTAATAAATGTTAATTGATTTTAAATTTATTCCGATATCTAATAAATTTAAAATTAGTATGTATATAGATAATTAGTTGTAATATTTTAAATCATTAGTCTATATTACATGATACAAGGAGTGATTTTATGGCTAATAAACGAAAAACTACAAAAAAGCAAATGGCTTCACTTGGATTGAAAAAAACTGAAAGTGGTGATTACACTTATATAAACCTAGAAGACAAAACAGGGTCATATAAACCTGTAAGAAACCCAAATAATAAGTAAATTAATTAACTGTCTCATAAAGAATTTTAAATTCTATTGAGGCAGTTTTACTATTTTAAAAATTTTTTTGTATCCTCATAAAATCTTCATAACTTTTTATTATAATAAAGATATTCAAATATGAATTATAATTGAAATATATTGATGAAATAAAATGAATTAATTTAATGGAGGTAAATATGAGCATT
>JAKBFR010000170.1 GCA_021837545.1 Bacillota bacterium
CTTAGGTGATGATTTAGCATGAAAGCCTTTCATAATTCTATTTTAAAGGACATCTCTCTACTTTCTATAAACTAAATATAAACAAAGTATAAACTTTTTTCACTTTATATGAGTTTTACTCTTTTTCATTCTACTAAGTTCAGAAAACCTCTAACTTTAAGGAAAAAAAAGCAGCCTAAGAAAGTATAATTTCTCAGGCTGTTTTACAATTAAGTCATCATCTACGATGCTGTAATATTAACTACTTCAGAAGGCGATTTAGAATTCTACTGAAGTTTTTTATTTATTATAACGTATAACTACCACTTATAAGTCTGTCAGACTAGCCTTCTGAAATGTAGTTAAGATTGTTTTTTTTTATTTTTCTATTATTCCTTTTTTCTATCTTCATACGTTTAATTTCATCTTTATATTCATAATATCCAATAAAAGAGTTATGAAGCCTCACGTCTGCTCCATCGCACCTATTTAGAACTTTGCACACTATATAAAGATGAAGCATAAATAAAATTACAAATCCTAAAAAGCTTGCAGCTGCAAGTAAATAATCTTTTAAATAAATTTCATAAAAAGCAATTAGTCCTAATAAATAGGATAAACCCTTTGGTATAAATCCAAAAGCCATTGCTATAAAAATATTTGCCATCTGTGTGAAATTACAATTTACCTTTTGAGTAAAAGAAAGCTTTTTCGTCATTTTATCAACTCCATATATTTCTCACTTAATATATAGTGTTGCCGATTTACAATAAATGTAATCATCCTTTTTTAGGAAATATTATTTTTTACTCATTTTAATTGATTTTTCTGTGCAACTCTCCATAGCTGAAATTACCGCTGCTCTAAAATTATTTTTTTCCAAGGTGTATACTGCTTCTATAGTAGTTCCCCCTGGTGAGCATACATTATCTTTAAGTTTTCCTGGATGTTCGCCTGTCTCAAGCACCATTTTAGCTGCTCCTAGTACTGCTTGAGCTGCCATTTTATATGCCTTTTCTCTTGGCATCCCTTGAAGCACAGCCCCATCTCCTAGCGCTTCAATAAACATATACACATAGGCAGGAGAGGATCCACTTACCGCTGGAACTATATCAATAAGCTTTTCTTCTAATATCTCTACCTTACCAAAGCTTTCAAAAACATTTATTACGTCTTGAAGTTCTTCTTTAGTTACATTTTTATTAGCACATAGTGCGCTCATTCCTTCGCCTACAAGTGCTGGAGTATTTGGCATAGTCCTTATAACTTTTGCCGCATCTCCTAGTGCATTACTCATATCTTCTAAAGTTATCCCAGCAGCTATGGTTACTATTACTACATCCTTCTTTAAAGATGCTTTTATTTCATCAATAACTTCAAAATACTTATAAGGCTTTACAGCTAATATTACTATATCAGAAAACTCTGCAACCTCCTTATTATTAGAAGCAGTTAAAATATTATATTCTTCTTTTACCTTATTTAAACTCTTACTGCTTGGATTGCTTGCTATTACCTTTTCACTAGAAACTAAATTTGATTTTACTATTCCACCTATCATTGCTTGAGCCATATTGCCACAGCCTATGAATCCTATTGTTTTATTCATATTGTTATATCCTCCTATGTAAATAGTCTTATTTATGTTTTCATTAAATTGTTATAAAATATATACTCTAATTATAACATTTATATACTAAAATAAAACTTAATAAAAAGTAGCTATTCTTTTCATACAATAACTACTTTTTATTATCTAACTTAATTCACAGGTATTTCTATGGCATCTATATAAGGATTCATTTTATTTAAACTATCCCATACAAACGCTTTTACTTTACACGCACCAGCTGGTAATTTAATATTACCACTTTCTAATTTTAATATTTCTCCAACTTTAACTATTTTTGAAATTTCTACATCTCCAACTAATTTATTTATCTCATTATAAACCCCAATTATTAGAGTTACCTCTTTTTCTTCAGAGGTATTATTTGTAACTCTATACTCTAGTTTATTATCCTCACCAATTTTAAAAGTTCCAATGTTTGTTAGTAACTCTACTTCTAGCTTATTTGATGGCTGTGATATTTGAGTATTTTGTGGTTCATATATTACATTTATACCTTTACTTATCAAAGTTTGAATATCATTATAAGCCTTATAACCTTGTGTTATATCTAAATTATTATTTGACATATTAATAGATTTAGGGCCTTCTATAAATCCTCCATTTATGCAATTATCTACTAATGGTGTTATGTCACTTATTTGATTTTCGTCTATATAAAGTTCAGAAATATTAGTTAGATTTGCTAATGGTGTTATATCCTTTATTTTGTTACCCGATAATCTTACTTTTTCTAATTTAGTTAGATTCTTAAGAACATCAATGTTCTCAGTACTACCAGTGTATGCCCATCTTAAATCAGTTAAATTTGGTAGACACTCTAATGTACTTATATCTACGTTTTGATTTTCTCCAAAATGAAATGAGGTTAGGTTAGGTAATGTTCTTAATACTTCTAATTCTTTTACGGGGTTAGCACATACACTTAGCTTTCTTAAGTTTACCTTATTCTTTAGAATGCTTATATCTTCTATTTGATTCACATCTAAAATTAATTCTTGTAGATTATTCATATTCTCCAATGCTTCAATGTTCTTAATCTTATTACGATATAAATTTAAAGCTATAAGTTTATCTAGAGAACTCAATGGAGTTATATCTTCTATATTACTATTAATTAAATTTATAATTAAAAGGTTGCTTAAATTTTCAATTCCTTCTAAACTGGATATATTGTTATTATAACTATTTAAGATGAGAACTTCAGTTAAATCACTTTTGTATATTTCACCTTCCGGTTTATTTATAGCTTCTCTTACTACCTTTTCAAGGTTTGCATCCGCAAACTTTACTGCAGTATCTGACGTTGGTGTCAAAATTATTTTCACTGGGTCGGATACAATCCTTAAAGGTCCTGCTGTCTCCTTAATACTTATATCATAAGTGCCTACAACATTAGGTAACTTTATTGGATTTTTGTTATTCATTGGTATGCCTATAGTTTCTCCTTTATCATTCTTAAGCTCCCATACCCATTTAAGGTTCGGAGACTCACCTAGATTAACAGATGATGTGTATCCATAATCCACTATATTATCATACGCATCCTTTTTTATAAAACATTCATCCGCTAATTCTTCTCCTTGTTCATAAGATTCTTTGTTTAAATTGATAATAGCTTGTATTTTGGTTCCAATATCAATTATCATAGGGTCTTTTATGGAATCTGGATTCATATATAATTCCTTTTTATACATTCTATACTGCCAATTATCTACCTTTATATTAAAATCAAGTTGGTAATATGGTATTTTGCTTAAATATACCGAATTATACTTCTTATCTCCTTTTACCAAGTCAACACCTTGTATATGCATTATCCAATAATAACTTTTCGGAACTATGTTTAGCAATTCGGCATCTATACCCTCTTCATTGTGCAAATTAATTTTTATATCACCAACATCTTCTCGATTAAAGGTAATAGTATTATTATCCTTTCTTATGTCTACACTTCTTCTTGTTAAATTATATGCATGATCTTCATCGTGGCCTATAAGTTGAACATGATATTTACCACTTGGAACTAATGTACCTATTCTAAGATTAGCGCTATATGTCTGGCGTTCTATGTTATTTTGTCCCTCTACATAGCTTACACTTACATTTTCAACATTATAATCTTTCCCTGAAAAGGGAACATTAATCTCCAAGGGTACATAATTCTCATCTATTTTTAACTCAATTGTACTTTCACTATCTGCTTTTGTTATTTCCTTAGTGAATAGATATTTTGAAGTAACAATAGATACATAACATTTCTCTATTTCCGTGAGGTTTAAAATATCCACGGTAATTATCCAACCAGTTTCTGTACTTTCAATTTTTTTATTGGTATTATAAGGATAATCAAATGAATTATCATTGTAATTATATACTAACCTTATAAACTCTTTTTCATCAAACGTTTGCTCATGATTCCTATCTTCAATAAAAAATTTCACAAAATTACTTGTACTTCCTTCTACTTCACTTTTAAATTCATTAGTTTTATTTTCTGCTGCGAGAACTTTCTTATTCTGAAATGGCATTATCATGCTGAGCATAAGTAAGCAACACAGAACAAGTGATATCTTTTTTTTCATTGTTTTTCCTCCTATTTTTTGTAATATTTATAGCCATTTTACATATTCAATACTTTCTCATTTTTTCCTTCTTTTCCTATATATTTTTTTAAAATTATTTTAGCTGAAATTATATATTTTTAAATCCTATTGCCTATTCTTGTTAAACTGTAAGACGGTTAATCTTATTCAATCATCAAATATCCTCACATAGATTTTAAAAACTTGGTTATATTAGTATTGAAATATTTATTACCAAGGAGGACTATAAAATGACTCATAAAGACAACAAAAATAGCAAAGATAATAAAAAAGCTGGTCAAAAATCAAAAAGAGAATTAGATAAAATGAGGATGGAAACTGCCAATGAAATAGGAGTTTCTAAAGAATCTAAGAAATTAGGAAATGAAACAGAATAGTTCTTCCCCATGTTGATAAAAGGGAGATGTCCAAAGACATCTCCCTTTTACTCTATTTATATAAATTTTTTTATTAATATAATAACTAAAACTTCTTATTACCCTATAAAATAAAATTATAATTGCGATTTTCCTATCCTTAATATATTAAGGTTTATCTTTCCTCAGCTATAAAATATAATCCTAATATTTCTGGTCCTGTATGTGACCCTATTGCTGTACCTACATAACTTAAAATGACATCCTTAACATTTCCATTCTCTCTAACCAAAGCCTCTA
>JAKBFR010000030.1 GCA_021837545.1 Bacillota bacterium
CTTATTCTTCACATAAATGCTTTACAACATGATATTATACTATTAATCAAAAGAAAATTCTAAATCTTCATCATCATATGTATATGATTCTTCTCTTCCAGAATTATTTTCTGTATTAATATTTTCATCATCAAAATTTATAATAACACTTCTCTTTTTATCTCTTGATAACTTTCTTTTTGATTTATCATCTAATGCCATTTTTACTAGTTTAATTGACTCTGTAGGCGTTTCACAACCACCAAGAACAACTGTATTAAATGAATTATTATATGTGATATATGTACTTTTATAAACTTCAAAGCATTTAGAAATTTCATTTGGATCATAACCATCTACTTTTAAATTTATACCTAAATAATCACAATCGTATATATCTGGTTGAGCAAACACGCTGTTTTTTATAGCAAAATCTATAGCAGTTTTCGCATCTTTTAATCCATCATAAAGTTTTAAAACAAGTCCAGAACCATCAGCTGTATTTATTCTAAATGAATCTTTCTTGTCAATATTCCCATCAGCATGAATACCAATTAGATTATATGCTAAATCTAAACTCTCAACTACTTCATTGTTTACTTCTTTATAAGTATTCCTTTTATTATTATCTATAAATTTAATATCGTTAATTAGGTTAATTACACCATTAATATCATTCCAACATTCTATAGTATTTTTAAATGATAACTGATCTTCTGTTAAACTCGGTAATATTGCTACTACATTTATTTTTGTAGATGGAATAGCAGCAGAAGCTATCTGTATAAAAGTTTTAATTGCACCAGATCCGGTTCCACCCGCCATACTTGTAAAAATTACCATCACTTCTGTTTGAGGGTATTTTCTTAATAAAGTTCCAATTGCATTTGCATTGTCCTTTATCATCTCTTTTGATTTACTCCTATCTCTTCCTGAACCATCAGCACCTGGATATAAATATACATTTTTTTCTATATTAGCATTCTTCAATGGCTTAATATCAAATAAACTGCTATTAAAGAATAATCCATTATAGCTCTTATTTTTACTTAACAGGCCATCTACTATATTCCCAGCACCTTGTCCTAATGCAACTAATAACATCTTGCTCTTTTCCATAATTAATCCTCCTATTTATTTAAGATACATTTTATTCTTTTGCTATTTTTAAAATTTTTGAATATTATGTTCATTTTATAACAGTTATTAAAATATTTTTTATCAATGATATGATTTTATACTATATTGTCTAATATTTAAAGGAAAAATATATTAATTAATGTATTTTTATTATAATTTATATTATAATGTAATTAATTTAAACGTTAATAAATTAATTTACGGACTTTAATATGATTAAATTTGTTATTCTACTTCTTATTAAAATCTTGTAAGTTATTTCTTTTTATTATAAGCTTAATTTTTATATTAAATTATTTTTGTAAATGAATTGTTAAATCTACTATTTTGTAATAATGTGATTTATAATTATGCAAGTTTTATTGAAATTAGAAAATATTTATGGTAAAAAGTCTTTAATTATTTTATAATTAAAGCAAAAATAAACCACTACTAATTATTAAATTTTTATAAATATAAATGATACTAGCACACTTATTGAAAAATAAGGTCGCAAAGCCATGAGTCTAAGGAGAATTTTATTTTCTATGATCGTCAGGTTACCAAAATATAATTATAATAAATTGCATACTTATTTGCTTTCGTTATATTTTGGTGACTATGATTACATAGTCACCTTTAATTTTCCATATATTTATAATATTTCCTGTGATTATATTTAAAATGAAGCTTTAACATTATGACTTATATAATCTTTATCAGCTAATACTTTTATTGAATAATTTGGATGATCAAATTTTGTTGTGGTTTTTCTTGAAATAATTTAACAAGCACAATGCGTTAATTTAAGTTAGGTTTAGAAGGGGGATTTAAAATATTATGGATTTTGAAGATAAACATATGAATATTTATGAGGAGGCCATTGTAAAAACTAAGAAAAGAGGGGATATATTGTATTATTCTATTAATCAGGTAGCCACTTTATTAGATGAAGAAGATAGTAATATACGGTATTATACTAGTATTTTTGATAATATTTTAAAAATAGAAATATTAGATAAGGAATTAAGGTATACAAATAGAGATATAGATAAGCTTGAATTTTTGATTAACTTAAAAAACAAAGGAATGACTATTAAAGAAGTTCAAAAATATTGCGAGGAGTTGCCTTTAGATATTGAAGATTTAATAGAAATAAAAGAAAATAATTCAATATCAGCTAAAGAAATCATAGGAACAATTCTAGACTTAGAAAATAAACAAATTAATAATCTAAGAGAATATTTAGGTAATAAAATTGATAAGAGTGATGAATTGTCTGTTCAAAAAATTGCGAAAGTAATAGGCGAAGAACAAAATAATCAATTCACACTGTTTAGAGATGATATATTAAGAGAAATCAAGGAATATATTGACTATAAATTTGATGTAGAATCTAAAATCAACAAAGATTTATACAATGAACTTTCTATGAAAATAGATAATTCATTGTCTCAAAAGCTTTCATTGGACGATAATATAAATTTACAATTTGATAAATTTAATGAAATATGTATCTCTAGGGATAGACGTTTAATAGAAGAAATTAAAAGATTTGAGAATGTAATAGAACGGGCTTACTATGTTCAACAAGAAGTGGATGCACATAAAGAAAAGCAAAGTTTCATGGGAAAACTGTTTGGGCTTATATAATAATAACCTAAGAGCAAATCAAGTACTATTACTTTTCTCGATTTATTCTTAGGTTATTATTATTTTTATTTTATTTGATGTCTAGCCACTGTAAAACTCCCTTTGAAACTAAGTTTTACTTTATCATTTTAGGAATTACTAATATAAATTCAGAACCAACCCCATATTTTGAATTTACTTTTAGCTTGATTCCAAAATTCTTTGAAATAGATTTTAGTAAACTAAGTCCAATCCCCGTGCCACTAATATTCTGTCCTCTCACTGCATCACTCCTATAAAATCTATCAAATATACGCTTTTGTTCTTCTTCTTTAATTCCTATTCCATTATCCTTAACTGTTATTTTAATATGCTTATTCATATCTTCAACACTTAAGGTTATTTCTCCGTTTTCACCAGTATATTTAAATGCATTTTCAATTAATATTACAACTGATCTTTTAATCTTATCATAATCCCATTGAACAGATATTTCCTGTTTTGGTTTAACAACCTTAAAATTTTTTTCCTTAATTTCTGCTAAATCTAAGTAGAATTCACTTATATCATTAATAAAATTATTTAATTGGAAGTTTATTATATTTTCCGCTAAATCTAAATCTTCTTTAGACAACAATAGTAAATCACTATTTAACTTTTCTAATCCTCTTACTTCACTCATCATTTTTGAAATATGTTCAAAATGATCATCTATAGTGTCGCCCCATGAATGTGCTAATAGTTCTAATTTCCCTTTTATTACAGCTAGTGGAGTTCTCATTTCATGAGATGCATCTTGAACAAAATAAACTTGCTTTTCATAAGCTTCTCTAATTGGTTTTATTACCCTAGATGCAAGATATGTAGAAAGAATCATAGCAACTATAATCAATATAACTAAACTCGCTATAATTGAGGTTCTTAATCTATTTAGTGAAGTTACTTCAGAATCAATATTGGCAAGAACTTGTATTTTATAATCTCCATTATTAATTACAGTTCCCCTAAAGCTATATCCATTACTTGTTAATGTGACTATTTCACCCTCCGTGTTTGTTGGAAGTACTGGTAAGTCATCTTCACTAAAATATAAGTTTTTACTCATAACTTCAAAGTTATTATTTTTATATATAATAACAATTAAATTAGGTGGCATGTGCATAGGCTTCCCATTTGATTTTTCTTCAAAATTTTCATGTTTAATTTCAGGTTGAATTTCGATTCTATTTAATGATTCCATTTCTGGATTACTTTCATTATGAATAAATTTACCTTCACCGAAACTTGCTTCATAATCAAAATTAGAAGGTTGTTCAGTTATAAGATTTTTTTGTTCCAATATCTGATGATCTACATTATCTAATACCCTAGAAGAATATAATACTTGCGTTATTATTGCAAATACAATTAAACATGCAAATACTACACTTGTACTTATGGCTATAATATTTTTTTTTGTAGCTAAAAATATGTCTTTTTTCATATGTTAATCCTCTATACTTTCATCTAATAAATATCCCATTCCCCGCTTAGTTATAAGATATTTATCATATCCAAATGAACCCAACTGCTTTCTTAATCTACTAATATAGACTTCAATTATTTCAGTTGCTGCATCACTATTATAGCCACATACATTATCAAATATTTGTTCCTTAAATAATAATACCCCTTTATTTATAACCATATATTCAAGAAGCTTATATAGTTTTTCGTTTAATTCTAATTCGTTATCATTTATATAAACTGTTTTTGTTTTCATGTCAATTTGCATACCTTTAAATTCAAGAATATTAGGTTTCTTAACTTTCCCCATACTTTTCAAAATGGAATTGATGCGAGCCTTTAATTCTTCCATAAAAAATGGCTTAGTTAAGTAATCATTAGCTCCCAAATTGAAAGCCTTAAGCTTATCCCCGAGTTCTTCCTTTGCTGTTAATATAATCACGCCTGTATTTAAACAATTTTTAGACATATATTTCAAAACATCCATTCCACTTACTTCTGGCAACATAAGATCTAATATTACAACATCATAAGTATAAGCACTTAAATATTCATTGGCATCTGCTCCATTATAAACAGCCTCAATCTCTACTTCACCTTTAAAATATTCAACTATGTTTTGACTTATCTCTATATTATCTTCAACAAGTAACACTTTTATCATTATTTTCACTCCTAATGTAATAATTATGAAATCCTCAATAATTTTCTACAATTGCTTTTATAATTATTTCTTTAAATTTACTCTAATTATATAACAGTTTTCTTAATGATTGCTTAATTTTGTTTAGCAATTTTCAACAACTACTTTTGTATTCATAACTTCATGAAACTTATCTATTATAATAACAAATCTACTTTTTTAAATATTCTTTATAATTTATAAATTAAAATGTATAATTTAAAATGAGGAATAAACCCTTTAAAATTTTAGAAAATATATTTTTAGGAGAATTAATATGAATAATAATTTAAATGAAGCTATTTTAGATAAATTAACAAAAACTTGTACTTGTAAACTAATTACCCGGGCTAAAATTAAAGAAGTTATTAAAAATGGTGCTTCCACTTTAGAAGAAGTTCAAAATGCTACTGGTGCAGGTAGTGGTCCTTGCAAGGGGAAAAATTGTTCTCCCCGAATAAATGAGCTATTAAGACAATCTCAAGAAGATACTTATTAATTTGAAAACTTAAAAATAATCATCTTCTTTCATGTGCCTAAAAATGCGGTATTATTCACCTCAGAATAATACCGCATTTAAATTATTTTATTTTTAACTATATAACTCCGTTTGTTGCATCCTGATTCTTCCTGTACTTATCGCAATAAAGCTTATTCAACATTAGACATCAAAGTTATCTTGTTATCTTTATATTCTGGTACTATTTCGATAATGCTCTTTTTAGTGCAGTATCCAATGTCATCATCTAACTTTAGAGATTTCATAACTGAATAATGGGTTGCTTGTTTTACGTAACTTATGATATCTGTATTCGCCTCGTATATAATATTAGCTGTCTTTGATATATCCGTAAGTTCTAATTTTTTATCTTGATTTAACATTTCATTAATTATATATCCACTGCAAATATAATCATCCATTGAAAAATTCCCATTTGTTCCTGCATTAATAATTACTACATCTTCATCTATGTGCAGTAATTCTTTAGCTACTGCTTTTGCATTTATCATAGCTGCTATTAATATTCTTTTAGCAGAAGTTGATTTTGTAAGAGTTCTAGTTCCATTTGTAGTAGTCATTAATACCGTCTTATTTTTTATTACCTCTTCTGTATATTCTAATGGAGAATTAGATAAATCAAAACTCTCTATTTTAACTGCTTTTCTTTCTCCTCCTAATATATAATCTTCTCTATTAAGTGTCTTAGCATGTTCTAACGTTTCTTCAATTGTTAAATAAGGGATAACTTCCTTACATCCATTACTTAGTGCTGTAACTATTACAGAAGTTGCTCTAAACATATCTATAACAACTGCAATCTTATTTTCAATTTTACTTTTAGTTATGTCATCTGCTGATATTATAATATCTACTTTCATTTAAATTCTCCCATGTCGCTATTTTTTTATTATCTATAATTACATTCAGTCGCTTGCTTAATAAAACTCGACTCACATTCATTCGCGAAGTAAGTGATTCATCCTAAAGTTTTTTCCTTGCCATAAGTTATTATCTTCTAACGCTTTATCTATTGAATTTAAAACTTCCCACTTTTTTAAGCTCCACATAGGTCCAATTAAAAGTTCCCTTGGTGCATCTCCTGTTAATCTATGTACCACCATTTCTTTAGGGATCATTGATATACCTTTTGTTATTAAATCTATATAATCTTCCTGTGATAAGAATTCAAGTTCACCTTTTTCATATACTTTTACCATTGGTGTTTGGCTCATTAAATGAAGTAAATGGAACTTAATTCCCTTAGCCCCTGAGTGAGCAATATAATCTATGGTTTTCAACATATCTTCCTTAGTTTCACCTGGTAATCCTAAAATATCATGTACTACTACATCAATATTTCTTTCTTTTAATTTCCTCATTGCATCTTGAAAAACTTCTAATTTATATCCTCTATTTACTCTCTTAGCAGTTTGATCATTTGAAGTTTGCAGTCCAAGTTCTATCCAGAGATAAACCTTACTATTTATCTCTTCTAATAAATCCAGTACATCTTCATCTAAGCAATCTGGCCTTGTGGCTATAGCAATTGCTACAACCCCCTCTTGATTTAAAGCTTCTTCATATTTGCGCTTTAATTCTCCAGTGGGTGCATATGTATTAGTATAAGCTTGAAAATAGGCAATATACTTTCCACTTTTCCACTTATGTGCCATCATTTCTTTTATATCATTAAATTGCTTTGTAATAGATAATTCCCTATCTCCAGCATAATCTCCTGAACCGCTTTCACTACAGAAAAGACAACCTCCACTACTTATTTTTCCGTCCCTATTTGGACATGAGAATCCGCCATCTAGAGATATTTTAAATACCTTTTCCCCAAATTTATCTCTTAAAAAATAGTTTAAACTATGATATCTCTTTCCATTCCAAAAATTATTCATGTTTCCTCCTTATCTACATAAGATGTTTTGACCTTATCCGCGAATATAATACTCCTCATAAATTACATTAATATGTTTGAAAAAATCCAAATTAATTTTTCTTCCTTAATTGTACCTTGTAAATTATTAAATGTACATTAGACATCTCAAACAAAATAATAGACTGGCATAATAGTCACTTTTAGAATATACCTAAAATTACTTATTTAAATATTGTAAATTTAAAGAATAAATCAAAAGTAAACCTTATATATTAATACAGGAACATTCTTCAAGGAGGATAAATATTGAAAAAGGATTTAGTCAAAGTCTTTCAAGTTTCCACAGTGTTTATTGGGACAATTGTTGGTGCTGGACTTGCCTCTGGAAAAGAGATTACAGAATTCTTCACCAAGTATGGATTAAACAGTTTTCTAGGCATCATAGCTTGTGGTCTTTTCTATATTGTAATGAGTTCTCTAATCTCACAAATAAGCATTACTTATAATCTTAGTTCATACAGTGATGTTATAAATATAATAAGTCCAAATATATTGGGGAAATTTACTGGTTTTATAACCACTTTTTTTCTTATTTCTAGTGCTTCTATAATACTTGCTGGAAGTGGAGCGTTAATTCATCAATTTTTTGGAATACCAAAAATACTTGGTTCACTAATAATGATTTCAATTGCAATATTTTTTCTTCTACGAGACACTGAAGGCCTAATTGAAATTAATTCTTTTATTGTTCCAGGATTAATTGGAACACTCACTTTAATTACAGTTTTATATTTCGCATTTTGTAAAGATACAATTTCATTTAGTAATATATCTAGTTTTCCACCCCAAAAATCAGGACTTGCTCTTTCAACAATATTGTATGCAGGATATAATACACTCTCAGCATCAGGAGTTTTGGTTCCGCTTAGTACCCAAATGAAAAAAACTAAAATCATGATTGTTGGCGTAATAACTGGTACAATTGGTCTCACCATACTTTGTTTAATGATAAATCTATTATTAACAGTTAATCAGCCCTATATATATAATTATGAAATTCCACTACTGTTTGTAGCAAATAGGTTTGGTCATATAATTCAAGCTTTGTTACTTGTGATTATCTGGTTAGAGATGTTCTCTACTGAGGTTTCAGATGTGTATTCAATAAGTAAAACCCTAGAACAATCCTTTAATATTAAATTTAATAAATCTATATTTATAGTTTTAGGCATTGCTCTTTTAATTTCTCAATTTGGATTTGGAAATCTTATAACTAAACTATATCCTATGTTTGGGTTATTAAGTTTAATTTTCATATCTCAATGTATACTATTCTTTTTTAAACATAAAAAGGATTTCTCTAGATGAATTGTTTAGGAAACTCAATTCGCATTAGCTCACTGAGTAAGTGATTCACACCAAATCGTTTTTTTAAGGAAGTTAACTTGTATTCACAAGTTAACTAAGTTAGAGAACCAAAATATAAAATTTTGACTCTCACTTATCTACTTATGATATACTTTTATAAAAAGTATTTTAATAATTAGGCATATAATATACAGTCAGACTTTTCAGGTAAAGTTTTATACTGCAACTGAATTTATTTGAATTTGTCCCATTAAAATAACCTTGTTTTAAGACATAATAACTTGTTATTTTTAGATATGCCTTATCTTGAAGGGTTTGATATATATGAAGTATTTAAATATGTTAGATGAATGTACTCTTTGTTATAGAAATTGTAAAGTTAACAGAAATGATAATCAAATAGGATTTTGTAGAGCCTCTGATAAAGTGAGAATTGCTAGAGCTTCTTTACACCTTTGGGAAGAGCCACCTATCTCCCAAGGTAATGGATCTGGTACTGTATTTTTTTCTCATTGTAACTTTGAATGTGTCTTTTGCCAAAATCATGATATAAGTCAAGGATCTGCATCCAAAGAAACTATTTTTTCTACTCCAAACAATGTAAATATTCAAAATTCAATAAATCAAGCATCCATTACTGGGATGGAAGTATCTGTTGAAAGACTTTCCGAAATATTTTTAGAGCTTCAAGAAAAAGGAGCAAATAATATTAATTTGGTTACCCCAACCCATTATGTTCCCCAAATAATAGAATCACTTAAAATAGCAAAGAAAAATAAATTAACAATACCTATTCTTTATAACACAAATAGCTATGATTCTATCGAAACTATAAAATCACTAAATGAATATGTTGATGTTTACTTGCCAGATTTTAAATATTTTGATGATAAATATGCAATTAAATATTCTAATGCAAATCACTATTCTTCTAATGCTATAGCAGTAATCGACGAAATGATAAGTCAAGTTGGTAAACCTAAATTTGATTCAAAAGGTAATATTCTTAAAGGTGTTATTGTAAGGCACTTAATGCTTCCAGGACTTCTTTTCGATTCTAAAAAAGTAATTGATCTTATTTACAATAGATATGGTGATGATATTTATATAAGCTTAATGAATCAATATGTTCCTATGTTTAAAGCTTATGCTTACCCCGAAATAAATAAACCCCTTAATCCCAAGCACTATGATAGTCTAATTACTTATGCATTAGATCTTGGTATTACAAATGGATTTATTCAAGATGACGGTACTAATACATCTTATTTCACTCCTGCCTTTAATCTAGAAGGTGTGAAAAAATAGACTACACTTATGTATATATATCGCCTAAATAAAGGTCATACATTTGTTCCAGTTACAGAAGATTTTAATAGGTGCTTCAAAATCTTCACCTTGTGACATGCTACAAGAGTATGACCTTTATTTCTAGTTTGGATAAATATTTAAAGTGTAATCTTAATTTAGAACTTAGGTATATGATTAACCTTAATAATAAAACTTAGGTATTTCTCTCTTATTGCCTAAGCTTGATACAACCGGTGGTATAAACTCACTTCTTCTCCATAACCTACTTGATTCGGTAGTAGTAAGTTCTCCTATTCTAGTTACTCCAACATACACATCTGATATTTTATACCATGTTGCATAGTCAACTACACCTGTTTGAGGTAATGTAAATACTTGTTGAAATACTTTTACTGCTTCTGCTGTTTTAGCTGTATATTGTCCATCTTCCGCAACCTTAGGAATCAAAGGATAATTTCTAGCTATTCTATTTAGTTGATTTTGAATTGTCCGTACTGATGGCCCAGATGATCCAATAGTTAACTCTTCTCCCGGATATGATATAGGACTTCCAGCAACTTTTTCAGCTGTAACTAATTCAATGTCGTCTCCATAATAATATTTCAATATCTCATATGGGACTTTACCTTGTGTGCTCAACTCTTGGCTACCCCATTGACTTAACCATTGTGGACACTGAACACTCTTACCATCACAATATTGCGTGAAAAGTGGTTGTTTCTTACCAATTCTCCTTACATAAGTAGAAAATATCTCATCTACAATTATACTTATACTGTCATAAATATTTCTTCCATAATTAAATGCTTGATCATAAGCAGTTGAATTTGTAAGATCAAAATTCTTTCCCTTACCTCTATACCACTCAGTATAAATTCTATTTAACGTAAAAGATATCATGCAAAAGACATTTGCTCTTATAGCTGATTCAGTCCAAGTTGAATATATTTCGCACGATGCAACATTTTTGATGTAATCTTTAAATGGTACTTTATAGTTTGGTGCTGATGGATCATTTGGACCTCCTTGATGAACGATGATATATTCTGGCACTATAGGTTGAGGTAATACAACTCCTGATGTTGGTGGTGGCGTTGGCTTATCAACTTCCTCAGGTATCTTTGGAGGGAAATTTCCATTTAGTGTATTTGGTTGTATCTCTATAACTTCCTGTCTCATATCACCTCTTCCTAAACTACTTTCTAAATTAGATATTTGATACGCAACCTGTGTAGGAAATACTTGGCATCCTCTTATTATTATTGGCTTAAATCCATTTCTTTCGATAGTTATATCATATAAACTATAAGGCGTTTTATTACTATTCTTATCTAAAGAATATTCTAATGGTGGTGCTTCTAATTCTATTTCTTTTGTTAATCCAACTGCATCTGTAACTAACTCAATACTTTTCATATTTTCAGATCCTGCTGATCCATTTACAGTTATCTTAGCACCATCAATTGGAATATAATCATTACCTCTAAAGCATTGAACCTTCAATCTACCCATATTGGATTTAACTGTCCCATTACTCATATTATCCATAACTCTTCCTTCAATATTCTTTCTCAAAACATTATATTTATTAAATTCATTATTTGTTACTAGTACATCCTTATGATTTATATTTCCTCTACTTAGAATAGCATTTAAATCTTCTTTAAGTAAATTTAAACTATCCAATGCACACACTTCTCCATATCCCCATAATGGATTTGGATATGTTACATCTATACGTCTTCTTTTTGCTCCTTTTATTAAATAATATTTTAATCTTTGTCCAAACATATATGGATCATTTCCTTTAACTATTCCCCATTGCATAATTAGTGCACATATCCCAGCTACTTGAGGTGCCGCCATTGATGTTCCAGTCTTACTATCATAGCTTCCATCAGGAACTGGCCCCATTATCTCTTCTCCTGGTGCAACTAGATCTGGTCTTACTAAACTTCCTTGATTTTGTGCACCTCTTCCACTAAATGATGAAAGATTGTTAGTTCTATAATTATAACTTCCAACTGCAATTATATTATCTACTGTTGCTGGTATCCCTAAAGTATTAAATTGATTTGGTTCTAAAAATTTCGTTTTAGGATTGAGACCCTCTAACACTGGAAGCCATATTGAATATGCCCCTAAGTACTCATTCAAGATATTTATTTCTAAAGTCCATACTCCTTCAGCAATATATTCAGCTCTAGTAGATAGAATTATTTTAATTTCACTATTTAATTCAAAGGGTTTAGCTCCTGCTACATATATATCGTATCTATCACTTCCTACAGCACCTTGAATATAGCCTTCTTGTATATTAATATTTCCACTACTCCGCCCTGTTGGACTTATTATATTAATTGATATATTGGGTAAAATTGATTTATATAAATTCATAACAACTGATTTTTCATCACTTGCTATGTTAAAAATTTCTCTTTGAGTCTTATTTAATTCACCTCCAACATGGTGCCCTGCATCTCCTTCATTTCCAGCAGCAATAACAATAGATACTCGCTCTAAATTAGATACTGTTCTAATATATTGTTCCAATAAGCTACTCCCATTATGAGCTCCATCATTTGTGCTTAAACTAATACTAATAACTAAAGGCATATTGAGTTCCTTACTCTTATCTAATAAAAACTTAATCCCTTGCATTATTTGAGAACTTAATATTGTTACTCCTCTTGCAGCCTTCACCATTGCTATTGAGGCATTAGGTGCTGCCCCCTTATACATTGGATTTATATTTCCCCCAGCACAGGCAATTCCTGCAACATGAGTCCCATGACTCGTATTATCAACAGATGGGACTATTGAAAATGGATTAGTAGATTTTATTGCTTCATTTATCATTTGCTTATTATAAACATTTCCCCCAGTACTTAAATCATAAATATACTCTATTCTTGTTGTTCCACTAGTGTTCATAAATGCTGGGTGCGTATACTCTATCCCTGAATCTACAAATCCAATTAACACACCCTCACCTGAAACCTCAAAGTTAGGAGCTAATTGAAGTATACAAGATACTCTGTTACTTTCTTGATCTTGCTCATATAAATTCTTAGGTAGCTCTATATATTGAATAGTATTACTTACTGATAGTTCTTCTAATTTATTTATAGGTATCTCAACAATTGCAAAATTAAATCCTAAATCTTGAAACGTTCCACCTAAGCTTTCAACAAATATTCTTGTTTTATCTGCACTATCTCTATATAGAATAACAAGTTCTATATTATTAATTTGATTTTCTAAATTAAATTTATAACCTAATTTACCTAATAGTGCTGTTGGTACATTAGTTAATAATCCTATTGATGCATCTACTTTTGATGATATTTGTCGTTGTAAACCTATTATAATAACCACACCCTAAATAATATATAAAATATACTATGCAACTAAGTATTCATTTGTAACAAAATAGAGGTTAATCGGAATGTCCAATTAACCTCTATCTTTTCATTTATAATTATTTTTACTATAATGTAATTTCAATTCTTTCTAATTTAGCAATTACATCTATTTCTTTTACTTCCATAGTTTCAGTAAGTAAACTTCCTGCATTGCTAACTAAAAGTATCTTTGAATTTCCTAAAACCTTCACTTGTCTTATCTTTCTATTACCCTTATAGTCAATTAAGAAAAATCCATTATTACTCACTTCTTTTACACTATGTGCAAAAGCAATATCACCTTTTAACATTCTAAAACCATTCATTTCATTATCTTCTATTTCTAAATAAAACACTTTATCTTGGGGATAATTTTCTATTTTATTTGAGTGAATAGGCATCTCTTTAGATCCCTTTTTATTAGATAATGAATAATTATATATTGGAACACTTCTAAGTACTGATGAAAAAGCATCTGTCCATACTTCTGAGCTCTCTATATTTCTCTTAGGAAGCTCTTTTAAAGTCTTCCTTTCTTCCATTAGTGCTTCATCTGTAACAACCATACTTATATCATTTAAATCAGCTTTTAAAATCTTAGCGGCTTTGTCTATAAATGATTCCGGAGCAACTTTTCTTCCCATTTCAACTTCATTTAAGTATTTATCTGCTACACCTAACTTCTTGGCTAAGGCTTTAACCGTCATACCACTTTTTTCTCTAGCTTGTTTTATATTCTCTCCTACACGACTCACGTTACTTTCTCCCCTTTAGTTTGACTCGTTCTTTTTTTTAGATGCTTCAAACCATTCTCTTTCTTCAACTAAATGTTCTAATAAATATTTAAAAGTCCACTTATAATTTTGTGCTGTAGATACAGCTAATACTCCACCTTTAATAAATCCTCTAATATATCTAATAGTAACTTTTAATTGTTGATCTTTAAATCCATTAAAAATAAGTGCCCTTTCATTTAATGGCAAATCATCATAAGAATTTTCATTTATACTTTCACATATTATCTCTTCTAATTTCATTAAGACCATACTATTTTTTACTTCTATTACCTTAATATTTTGGCTTTCAATCTTTTTAATTTCTTCTTCCTTTAATCCATATGCTAATATACACTTATCACTTATAGCCATTTCTGACACCTCTTTTCATTTTACTTTTTTATATCTTTATAACTAATTTGTCTCTTTCTTTTATTCCTCAATTATTTGCGGTGCTTTAATCTCGTCACCTTGCATATCTACTGTAACACTTTTTATCACTTGATCTTCACGAGGTCTATCTGACATATCAGTTTTTTGAGCAACAATTTTATCTGCTACTTCCATACCTTCAATAACTTTACCAAATGATGCATATTGCCCATCTAAGTGTGGCGCATCTGCTACCATAATGAAAAATTGGCTTCCTGCTGAGTCTGGGTGCATAGATCTAGCCATTGATAATATTCCTTTTGAATGTTTTAAGGTATTTTTAAAACCGTTGCCTGTAAATTCTCCCTTTATAGAATATCCTGGGCCTCCTATACCACTACCTTCTGGACATCCCCCTTGAATCATGAAACCGGGAATGACTCTGTGGAATATTAATCCATCATAAAAACCTCTATTAATTAAATCTACAAAATTGCTTACTGTATTTGGTGCTATTTCAGGATATAATTCTGCCTTAATAACCCCACCATTTTCCATAGTCATTGTAATAATTGGATTCTTCATCTTAAAATTTCTCCTCTCGATATCAATCTTAAATATTATTATCTAAAATATAAATTTAAATTCTTTATTTATATAAATTTCTTATATAATATGAATTGCATTTATATTTTTATATTAATTAGATTATAACAGAAATCTATAATTTTATTATCATTTATAGAATTATAAATTGCTATATTTCCTTTTTCTTTTGAATTATTTAGCAAATCTCTTTCTATTAACTTTCTTTTTAATTCATGAGAAGTACCGATTCCACCATCAACAAGGGGTATATCATCTCCAATAACATTAGATAAAGCTTTCTTTATAAATGGATAATGTGTACAACCCAAAACAATCGCTGCTATATCGTCCTCTAAATAAAATTTAAATTTTTCTTTCAAATAGTTCTCCAATAGTTCTCCATCTAATATTCCTTGCTCTATAAATTCTACAAGACCTGCACAAGGTAATGATACTATACCAGACTCACTTTTATACTTATCCATGAGAAATTTGAATTTCCTCTCTCTTAATGTCATAGGTGTTGCCATTATTATTATATTACCTTTTCTATTAAGTTTAACAGCAGGCTTTAAAGCAGGTTCTATTCCTATTATAGCAATATGTTTATATTTGTCTCTAATTTCTTCAATTGCAGCACTTGTTGCTGTATTGCAGGCTACTACAATTGCTTTAACATTCTTTTTTAATAAAAAATCCACTGCATTTAAAGTAAGATTTCTAACTTCATTTAGCTCCTTAGTTCCATAAGGAGCATTTTTTGAATCTCCAAAGTATACAAAATTTTCATTTGGCATGATAGAAATCGCTTCTTTCATTACACTTAAGCCACCTACCCCTGAATCAAAAAATCCTATGGGACTATTCTTAATATTCAAAATGTCCTCACTCCATCTTTTTCTAAATTAGGTATATTAATTAAAACCAAAGTCAAATATACCTTATCCAATAAATATTTTATTACTTTATTTATCTCATGTCTAGCAGTTGTAATTCATCTATATATTTAGATATTATAATAGAGTATCTCAAAGTAATTTTTATTTTGAGATACTCTATTATCTTCACATTTTATTATATTACAGTATAATTTCACATAATATACTATAATATAATAAAATATAGCATAATTTCACATAATGTAATATAATATATTGTATTATATTATTAATCCTAATTATTAATTTTGCGAGGTATATAACTATGCGATTAGTTCCTATTGAATGTATCAGAGAAAACTCATTGTTGGGTAAAGCTATATATTCTTGTGATGGTCAATGTTTACTTAGATCTGGTGTTTTATTAACAAATGACATATTAAAAAAAATCAAAGAATTTCAAATACTTTCCCTTTATATAATTGATGAATATAGCTCTTTAGAAATTGAAGATGTTATAAAACCAGAATTAAGACAAAAATCTATTTCTATAATTAAGGAAACTTTTTGTGATATAGAAAGAATAGCGTCAGTTCATAAATTCGAAAACCGTACTCTTAATGAATATACAAACCAAGAAAAACAGTACTTTAATTCAATTAATGAAGTGGCAGAAGATATAGTAGATAATGTTTTATCAAATAAGCATGTATTACTTTCTTTAGTTGATATAAAAAGTATGGATAACTACACTTATTCTCATTGTGTCAATGTTGCTGTAATATCTGTTATTCTTGGTATTAGTCTAAACCTGCCTAAGAAAAAATTGACTTATCTTTGTATTGGTGCATTAATTCATGATATAGGCAAATCATTCATACCAAAAGAAGTTCTTCAAAAGCCAGGTCGATTAACTCCTGAAGAATTCGAAATAATAAAATATCATTCAAGGTATGGATATGACTTCATAAAGAAGTTTTTTGATTTAAGTTCTCACATCAAATTAATAGTATTACAACATCATGAAAGATTTGATGGATTAGGTTACCCTAATAATCTTAGAGGTGATAAGATTAGCTATTTAGCTAGAATTGTGAGCATTGCAGATGTTTATGATGCATTAACATCTGATAGGCCATATAAAAGAGCTATGTGCCCAAGTGATGCATTAGAATATTTAATGTCCAATGCTGGTACATTATTCGATTATGATATGATTAATATATTTTGTAGAATTGTTATTCCTTTTCCTCAAGGAACAATTGTAAGTCTTAGTAATGGTGATATAGGAATAGTTGAAAAAACACTTCCAAACTTCCCATTAAGGCCTATTGTAAAAATAGTTAAAAGTAATTGTCAAAATAAAATTGGTTCTATAATTAATTTAATAGAAACTCTTTCAATTGTTATTTCTGATATAAGATATGAAGTATAAAATAAGCTGCTAATTTTAAAGGTAGCTTATTTTTTTGTTATTTTTTTCCTTAGTTTATTTTTTCTCTTTTATGCATAAATGGATTAATATTTGCAAGCTCTTCAGCTTCTTCAAAGCTTTTCGCCCTAAACACTAATGTCCAACCATTTTTATCATATTTTCCTGCAAACATTATGTATTTTTCTTGTTTATCTATATAATTTCCTTGTCTATCTATTATCAGACTTCTAATATTATCTATATTTTTGCAATTTAATTTCACAAAAAAATTCCCTATTTCTTTCATAATACACCTCTCCTTAGCAAACGTATGTTCATTAATTATATTATATAGAACACATGTTTGCTTGTCAACTAATATATACTAATTTTCATCTTAAATTGCAATATTGTGTTTAAATTTTATATTGGCATAAATATTGTTTTTAGTAAAAAAATAGAAGAGATTCATATCTCTTCTATTTAAAATCTTATACTATTTATATTCTGCTGCTATATCAAATACTTCTAAATCTTTATTTTCATCAAGTTTTTCAATTTCTACATCAGCAATTGCTCTTAATGTATCTAATGCAGTTATTACGCCTACATTTCTTTCAACTGCAGCTCTTCTTATTAAGAACCCATCTCTCTTAGAATCATTTCCCTTAGTCGGAGTATTTACAACTAAGTCTACTTCTCTATTTTTAACTATATCTAAGATGTTTGGTTCTTCTTCATCAATCTTTCTAATTTCCTCTACTTCAATACCAGCATTTCTTAACAATTCACAAGTCCCTGTAGTTGCTATAAATTTATATCCAACTGCTGCAAGATCTTTTGCTATAGGCAAGAATTCTGCCTTATCATGTTTGTTTATTGTTGCGAGTATTTTTCCTTTTTCTTTTGATGGATACATGTTTGCTCCAACAAATCCCTTGTAAAGAGCTTCTTTTAAGTTTCTTCCTATACCTAAAACTTCTCCTGTAGATCTCATTTCAGGTCCTAAGCATACTTCAACATTAGGCAACTTTTGAGTTGAAAATACTGGAACTTTAACTGAAACTAATTTAGGTTCTTTATATACATCTATTCCATATCCTAGGTCTTTTATTTTAGCACCAAGCATTACTTGTGTAGCTAAATCTACTATTGGAACTCCACTTACCTTACTTATATAAGGTACTGTTCTTGATGCTCTTGGATTAACTTCAATTACATATAATTGTCCTTCAAATTCTATGAATTGAATATTTATCATTCCAGTTATTCCAATTGCTAAAGCTAGTTTCTTAGTATAATCTAATACATCCGCCTTTATCTTATCAGATATATTTTGACTTGGATACATAGTAACACTATCTCCTGAATGAACTCCAGCTCTTTCTAGGTGTTCCATTATCCCTGGGATTAATACATTTTCCCCATCTGATATTGCATCAACTTCTATTTCTCTACCCATTAAGTATTTATCTATAAGAATTGGATTTTTACTATCTTTAGCAAAGGCATTTTCAAGATAGAATGTTAATTCTTCATCATCATGAGTTATTTCCATCCCTTGGCCACCAATTACGTATGAAGGTCTAACAAGTACTGGGAATTTTAATTTTTTAGCTTCTTCTAATCCATCTTTTAATGTCCATACGCCCTTACCCTTTGGTCTTGATATTGCTAATCTTTCTAATAAATCATCAAACTTTTCTCTATCTTCAGCCAAATCTATTTGATCTGCTGTAGTTCCAAGTGTTACAACTTTTTGTTCTTTTAAGAAGTTTGCAAGCTTAATAGCTGTTTGACCACCAAATTGAAGTATTACCCCATCTGGTTTTTCTTTTTCAATTATATTTAAGACATCCTCTTCAGTCAGTGGCTCAAAATATAACTTATCTGATACATCAAAATCAGTACTTACTGTTTCTGGATTATTATTAACTATTATAGTTTCAATTCCAAGTTTCTTTAATGCTTTTACACAATGTACCGAAGCATAGTCAAACTCAATTCCTTGACCTATTCTAATAGGTCCAGAACCTATCACTATAACTTTTTTATTATTTGATACTTTAACTTCATCATATTGCTCATAAGTTGAGTAGTAATAAGGTGATAATGCTTCAAATTCGCCTCCACAAGTATCAACCATTTTATATGAAGGTTTTATATTCCATATGTCTCTTAGTCTATATATATCGTCTGGATTAACTTTTAACATATCTGCAATAGCTTTATCTGAAAATCCTTTTTTCTTTAAGTTATGTAACCATTCTTTATCTAAATCTTCAATCTTACTTAGTTTTAATCTTTGTTCTTCTTCAACTATCCATTTAATCTTTTCTAAGAAAAACATATCAATTCCTGTAATTTTGTTTATTCTATCTATCATATAGTCTCTTCTTATCATTTCAGCTAATGCGAATATTCTTTCATCATCTGGCTTCATTACTATATCTTTTAAATCTGAAATACTATATTCTTTAAATTTCTTATGATCTAATGAATATTTTCCTATTTCTAAACTTCTAATACCCTTTAAAAATGCTTGCTCAAAGTTAGCTCCGATAGCCATGATTTCTCCAGTAGCCATCATTTTTGTACCTAATTGTCTATCTGCACCAAAGAATTTATCAAAAGGCCATTTTGGTATCTTTACTACAACATAATCAAGTGTTGGTTCAAAACATGCATAAGTCTTTTGAGTAACGGCATTTTTTATTTCATCTAATCCATATCCAAGAGCAATCTTAGCAGCAAGTTTAGCAATCGGGTATCCTGTTGCTTTTGATGCCAACGCTGAACTTCTCGAAACTCTAGGATTTATTTCTATAACTGCATATTCAAAACTATTTGGATTTAATGAGAATTGTACATTACATCCACCTTCAATTTTAACGGCATTTATTATATTTATTGATGCTGTTCTTAGCATTTGATATTCTTTATCTGAAAGAGTTTGTGATGGAGCAACAACTATGCTATCACCAGTATGTATACCAACAGGATCTATATTTTCCATGTTACATACAGTAATGCAATTTCCATAAGAGTCTCTCATTACTTCGTACTCTACTTCTTTCCAACCTTTAACACTTTTTTCAAGTAAAACTTGACCTATTGTACTTAATTGAAGTCCTAATTTTAATATGGTTTCAAGTTCTTCCTCATTATCAGCAATACCGCCGCCAGATCCACCTAATGTATATGCCGGTCTAACTATAACTGGATATCCAATTTTGCCTGCAAAATCCATACCTGATTCTAAATCATTTACTATTTCGCTTTTTATAACTGGTTCTCCAATTCTATTCATCATATTTCTAAATAATTCTCTATCTTCGCCATCTTTAATCGATGCAATAGATGTTCCAATTACTTTTACATTATATTTTTCTAAAATACCAGAATCATTTAATTCTACAGCAAGGTTAAGTCCTGTTTGACCACCCATTCCTGCAAGTAAGCTATCTGGTCTTTCTTTAGCAATAACTTTTTCAACAAATTCTAATGTTAATGGTTCTATATATACTTTATTTGCAACATCTTTATCTGTCATTATTGTTGCAGGATTTGAATTTACAAGTACAACTTCTATACCTTCTGATTTTAATGCTTCACAAGCTTGAGTTCCTGAATAATCGAACTCTGCCGCTTGACCTATAACTATGGGACCTGATCCTATAACTAAAACTTTTTTTATATCTTTATTTAATGGCATTTTATTTCCCCCTCCTATAGTGCATATTCTAAAAATTTATCAAATATGTATCCACTGTCCTTTGGACCTGCTGATGCTTCTGGATGGAATTGAACTGAATATATTGGTAAAGTCTTATGTTTCATTCCTTCTACAGTCCCGTCATTTATATTTACATGAGTAACTTCCATATCATCTGGTAACTTTTCTACTACGTAACCATGATTTTGAGAAGTTATATGCACGATATTAGCTTCTAAATCTTTAACTGGATGATTACATCCTCTATGTCCAAATTTTAGCTTAGTAGTTTTTCCACCTAAAGCTAATCCTAATAATTGATGTCCTAAGCAAATACCTGTTATTGGTTTAATCCCAACTAATTTCTTTATATTATCTATAGCAAAATCTAAATCTTCCGGATCTCCAGGTCCATTAGATAAGAATACTAAGTCTGGATTTACACTTAAAACTTCTTCTGCTGTAGCTGTAGCTGGGAACACAGTTAATTTGCAATTTCTCTTTTTAAAGTTTCTAATTATATTAGTCTTTATACCAAAATCCATAACAGCTATATGTTTTCCTGTTCCTTCAATTGTGTAAGTCTTATCTGTAGTAACTGTTTTTACAGCTTCTTTAGTTGAAAATCCTGCTATTTTTTCTTTAACATATTCATCATCAACATCTTCTAATGTAATTATTCCTCTCATTGTCCCACTGTTTCTTAAAACCTTTGTTAATGCTCTTGTATCTATTGCTTCTAATCCAATTATTTTTCCTTGCTTTAAGAAATCTTCTAATGTTAATTCACATCTAAAGTTACTTGGTAAATCACACTTTTCTCTTACAATAAAACCTCTTACCTTGATTGAATCAGATTCCATATCTTCAATGTTAATTCCATAATTGCCTATTAAAGGATAAGTCATAGTTACTATTTGTCCGTAATAAGATGGATCAGTAAGCACCTCTTGATAACCTGTCATACCAGTTGTAAATACTACTTCTCCAACGCTTTCCTTTAGGTATCCAAAAGCTTTACCTTCAAAAACCATACCATTTTCTAATATAAGCTTTGCCTTCATGCTCAAGCCTCCTACAAATATATTTTTGCTAAAACTACACCTTATGAATCTTTATTTATATAAAACAAAAGGATAACAAAGAGACTACATTAAAAATGTTCTCTTCACTATCCTGTGATATACCTTACATATATTGATTTCAAAAAATAAGCTATGAAATTTTTCATTATGCTTCCAAATATCATAGTTATGCTCCCTTTTTGGCCTCACAGGACCAAGTTAAAGTGTACCTTAACTTTTAAAATTTTCTCTTTTCAACTATTTTAGTTGATAGATGATATTATGTCAAGATAAATTAAGGATAGTTATATATTTAATATAATTCTTTTTATTTTAATCATATTTTATTAATTTTATTCTATATATTTAGAATAAATATTCATCTAATATATTATATATTATCACATAATTATAATTATATAAAGCATAAAAATGCATTTATTATGAATTTTTATTCACAATTTGTTCTATATATTCCAAACTCCAGGTTACTCTT
>JAKBFR010000171.1 GCA_021837545.1 Bacillota bacterium
ACTAGCATCTCGTGACGATGGCATAGAGGTAACACTCCTTCCCATTCCGAACAGGACAGTTAAGGTCTATAGCGCCGATGGTACTGCACGGGTGACTGTGTGGCAGAGTAGGACGTTGCGAGGTAAGATTTGCGTGATTAGCTCAGTTGGTAGAGCACCTGACTCTTAATCAGGGTGTCCAGGGTTCGAATCCCTGATGACGCACCAGAGTGAAGATTGTTAAAATTTATTTTTAACAATCTTTTTTTGTTTTATAATTAAATATACTTAAATTATAAATTTATCAACATATTTTAAACATTAATCCACAGGAGTGTTATATTTTTTGTGGATTAAATAATGTATTATATTCTAATTAAAGGCATAATTACAATATAAAGTTGATATAATATTTTTTATCATTCATAATAAGTATTATAAATGAATTTCGTAAATTCAAAGAAAGTAATTAATTAGTGAATAAGTATAATATAAATTTAAATAATAATTTTGAAGGAGAACTATATATGAGTTTAAAGAAAAGCAAAGTTGCTATTATAGGAACAGGCTTAGTAGGTTCTAGTACAGCGTTTAGTTTAATAACACAAGGAGTTTGCGATGAGATATTAATGATTGATATTAATGAAGAGAGAGCACTTGGCGAGGTTATGGATTTAAATCATTGTATTGAATACTTAAATAGAAATACAAAGGTTGTTAGAGGTAGTTATGACCAATGTAGCGATGTAGATGTTATAGTAATAACAGCAGGTGCACCACCAAAGCCAGGTCAGACAAGAGTAGACACATTAGAGTTATCGGCTAGAATAGTTGAATCCATCGTAGATCCAATAATGAAGAGTGGATTCAAGGGTCATTTTATTGTTATTTCAAATCCTGTTGATATGATTGCATATCATGTTTATAAGATATCAGGATTACCCAAAAATCATATTATAGGCACTGGAACTTCAGTTGATTCAGCCAGATTAAAGAATTTCATTGGAGAGTTATTAAATGTGGATCCACGGAGTGTTCAAGCATATTCAATGGGTGAACATGGAGATTCTCAAATGGTACCTTGGTCACATGTGACAGTTGGTGGAAAATCATTTTATGAAATATTAAAAGACAACAAAGATAGGGTTGGAGATGTTGATTTAGATAAATTAGTGTTGGAGACAGCTAAAGCTGGATGGGAAGTATATAATAGAAAAGGTACAACGTATTATGGAATTGCAACAGCAACAGTTGGAATAATTAAAGCAATTATGAATGATGAAAACAAAATCATACCAGTATCTACGTTACTAGAAGGTGAATATGGTGAAAACGATGTTTTTTGTGGAGTTCCTGCCGTTTTAAATGCAGATGGAGTTAAAGAAGTTGTAGAAATACATATGACAAATGATGAATTAAATAAATTTAAAAAGTCAGTAGCATTAATAAAATCCTTATCTAAAAAGATAAATTAATATTTATTTTAGATAAATGTTGACAAGATATGATATAACATGTATAATCATATCTTGTTGAGACAAATATTCGACAAGATAATATAAATTCTAAGTTAGAAAAAGAAATACAAATTATGCACCAATTTGCATAATTTCATCTAACTAAATCGAATATTTAGAAACTCACATAATCTCGTGATGATGGCATAGAGGTAACACTCCTTCCCATTCCGAACAGGAAAGTTAAGGTCTATAGCGCCGATGGTACTGCATGGGAGACTGTGTGGCAGAGTAGGACGTTGCGAGGTAAGATGGTTTACTAGCTCAGTTGGTAGAGCACATGACTTTTAATCATGGTGTCCCGGGTTCGATTCCCGGGTAAGCCACCAATTATTTTTAAAAACTTGCTTAGTATTTATATAAAGAGCTTTTACTTAATGTAAGAGCTCTTTTTTATATACGTGAAATTATAGAATTAAATATAGCACATTAATTTAGTAAATTATCTTTATATATAATGAAGTTGAATAACAAGAAGTTTTTACCAACTTTATTAATTAGGGATATGAAAACACGTTATATTCCTAGTAATTTTAAGAATATAACGTGTAGATATAAATTGTATTGCAAAGTATATTTGATATTTGTGATTTGCAGGTTTATTTCATATGCTTTAGGATTTAATCAAAAAGCTACAAGATTTATTAAGAATTTGATTTGATCCAGCATTTGTAACATTTTCAGGTGCTTCAGCTTTAGATACGATCCATATAGATTGATTAATAAAGCGTTGATTAAGCTGGATTTATCAGCATTGATTTTGGAGTATTAAACATTGTAATCCTTCTTTAATTAAGATAATTAGTTTCATTAGTAATATTAATTATACTAACAGTTATAAATTATACTACTTTAAAAAGACTTGAATTTATCATAAAGATCATCTTTTATAAATAACATGAACCTCTTTAGCATTTGAAGATCTTCTTTAAACGTTGTATCTTCATTAGATGATAAATATCCATTGTTAAGCATAGTAAGTGCAAAAAATAATATGCCTAAATTTATATATAGATCTTTTATATCTGCAATAAATAGATTACTTACTCCTATAAAATCTAAACTCCCTCCATAAAATACTTTATCAATGAGTGAACAAATAGCACCACAACTTACGAAAATAAAACACATGTCAGACCAAAAATCTTTATTCCCCTTATGTAAATAATATCTATATACTTCAACAAAAATAAAAATAGCAAGTATATTTAATGTTATTAAAATTGGAAAACTAACAGATGTACCAAATCTCGCATTTAACCAAGAACCATCAGTATTAATTATAGGTCTAAAGTATAGCATGCCATCAATTACAGGAATATCATTATTAAACCACAGTAACTTTATTAATATCTTTATCCCTTGATCAATTAAAAAAAAGAATAAAAACAGAAATAACAATATATTTGATTTAAATCCATTTTCATGTTTAATACCAAAAGTATAAGTAAATAAACCAACTAGTGCAAATAGTAGAATAAGTAATATGTTAAAGAAGATTGTTTGAAAATCAGTAATTCTTCCAGAAACAAACTCAAATAAAACATATAGAGCCCATATTAAAGGAAGAATACTTATAGTCAAAACTTTTTTGTTTTTCATAATAACCTCCAACTGTAAAATATATTAATGTTGGCACATGAAAGAAAATAACATACTGAAGTGTTATTTTTTTTGAGTGTACATTATATTAAAGTGTAACATATGATAAAAAAAATTTCACTACTATTAAAACAGATGAGTTTGGTTTAATATAGAAATAAAGAAAATATATACGTAGATTTGTTAAAAATCATGGGTGTAAGATGCATATATATTAATAAAAATTACTAAGGTATAAAAATAAATATGAAAATATGAGAAAGAAGGTATAAAATTATGTTAACAATTTTAGCCGTATCAGATTCTATAGGAGAAACTGCAAATCAAGTAGCAGTTGCAGCCGCAAGTCAGTTTGCAGAAAAGGTTGATGTTAAAAGGATTCCATATGTGAAAGCATTAGAAGATGTTGAAGATGTAATGAAAATTGCAGATGAATGTGAAAATGTAATAATAGTATCTACAATAATTACTGTTAATGTGAGAGAATACTTAACACAAAAGGCCATGGAAAAAAATATATCCGTCATGAATGTATTGGGACCAATACTTAATGTGGCATCTACTATATTAAGAACACAACCTACATATAATCCTGGAGCAATGAGACAAACTGATGAAGTATATTTTAAAAGAATAGAAGCAATGGAATTTGCAATGCAATATGATGATAGTAAAGATTATAGAGGATTAAAAAACGCAGATGTTGTATTGGTTGGGCTTTCAAGAACATCGAAGACGCCATTATGTATGTATCTAGCTAATAAGGGAATAAAAGCTATAAATATTCCCTTAATGCCAGAGGTAGGGGTGCCAGATGAGATATATGAAATTGATAGAAAAAAAGTATTTGGGCTCACTATAAATCCACTTAGATTAATTGAAATAAGAAAGAAGCGATTAGATAAGTTTCATAGAATAACATCAGATATTGAATATGCAGGTGATGCTAGAGTATTAGAAGAACTTGAATATGCAGATAAGATAATGAGAAAAATAGGTTGTAAGACTATAGACGTCACAGAAAGAGCTATTGAAGATACTGCATTAATTATTTTAGAGAAAATAGGATATAACAAGCAATAAGAAAAATACCATTAAATTGATTCAGGTATATAAAAATAACTGCTCAGAGATATGTTATATATTTAATTGGGCAGTTATTTCTATTGAAGATACCTAACATAGTTGTGAAATTACACATTAAAGGGAATTGTGATACTAAATTTTATAGAATAAAATAGTATAACTATTCCTAGCGTATCATTAATAGTATAATAGAGAATTATGTATAAATAAATGACTATGATGAAGATAAATGAGTTAAATGGAATATATTAATATATAGATATTATAAATATATATGTTAAGATAAAAGACGTCGCAAAGATATGTAAACAAATTGAAGAGATTTAATAAAGACCTTTTGAAAAAAAGAGTTTGAAAGATTTTGAAAAAGTTGTTGACAAGATTAAAGCCAAGTGATACACTAAGTGAGTTGCTTGATTGCGACAAAGAAAAACAAATAGTTACAACGAAAGTTGTGAAAGAAAATGGTCTTTGAAAATTGAACAGAATAATATAAGTACATTTAAGTAAACCAG
>JAKBFR010000172.1 GCA_021837545.1 Bacillota bacterium
AGAACATGCAATGGCAGCTATAGTTAATGGTATGTATGTACATGGTGGACTTAAAGTATTCTGTTCAACATTCTTTGTATTCAGTGACTATATGAAGGGTGCTATGAGATTATCAAGTCTTATGAATCTTCCAATAACTTATGTTTTAACTCATGATAGCATTGGTGTTGGGGAAGATGGTCCAACTCATCAACCTATAGAACAATTAGCAGCACTTAGAAGTATGCCAAACATGACAGTATTTAGACCAGCAGATTCAAAAGAAACAGCAGCAGCTTGGTATTATGCTGTAACTAATGGAACTACACCAACATCACTAGTATTAACAAGACAAAAGTTACCACTATATGATGGATGTCCTAAGAGAGCATTAAAGGGTGGATATATCCTTAAGGATTCTAAGAAAGAGACTCCAGATGTACTTCTTATGGCATCAGGTTCCGAAGTTGAATTAATATTTAAAGCAGCTGACGAATTAGCTACTAAAGGAATAGACGCAAGAGTTATAAGTATGCCATCATTCGAGTTATTTGAATCACAAGATGAAGCTTATAAAGAAAGTGTTATGCCAAACAAAGTAAGAGCTAGAGTTGCTGTTGAAGCCTTAACATCATTTGGATGGCATAAATATGTAGGTCTTGATGGAGATGTTATTTCGTTAGATACTTTCGGAGCATCAGGAAATGCAGAAACTTTATTTAAACAATTTGGATTCACTGTAGAAAATGTTGTTGATAAAGCAATCAAGGTAATTAATAACTGATATAACTATTATTAGTTAGGAACTCAAATCTTAGGGTTAACATTATAAAAATTCATAGAATTAGTAAATATTTTTTATGAATATCCAATTAAAGAAGTCCATACAGCTGTATGGCTTTTTTGTTTATCATACGAGGAAAATATGTAATTTTATTATAAGACGGAAAAGTTTATAACTTTATAAATAATATTTCTCTCATTAGATTTTTTGATATTATTCAAATAATCTAAAATTTGTTTATAATTTGAGTGATGACTGCAGGTTAAGCATATGACAGGAAATAACAAGTGCATGATGTGATATATATTTTTTTTCAGACCAAGAAGTATATTTGCCTCATAGCGGGCGATTATCTATACATACTGACGAAGTATGAAGGTAAATAGATCAGCATGCTGACTTGTTGTTTTTTGAATATATCTTAATTTTTGAATACTTTTAATAGTTGAAGTATAAGCGATATTAGCTTTTAGGTAATACTTCTAAACTACACTCTGGCATTTTAACTACCTATACATAATTCAATGTCAATAGTATAATCATTTTATTAAGAATATTTTTATTGAAATTGATTTTTATCCGATAGATAGCATCCGTAACACTCCTTTTTCTTCAAGTCAGAGATAACGGTTGCACGCTCTTGGATAAGTTCAACTAATTCAGGTGGAGTATAAAACCCCACCTGAAAAGTTTCACTTTATATTTAGGGAGGAATTATTTTGTCAGGAAAAAATAAGAAATATAATATTACTAGGGTTACTAAGTCAAAAGAAAAGGAGAATACTGGAGTTATTGTTGAGGCTGAAAAGCCATTATCACAGTCCCAGTTATGGGAATTACAGACGGAATTCTTTGCAAATCAAGGTCCAGAGGCGTGGATTAAAGGAATTGTACCTCAATATATAACAACAAATCCTTATATTGCGAACCAATATGCTAAAACTGTCTTTGGTTATTGTAGAGACTATGTTGCAAGGGAGGATATAGATAAAGACACTGTCATCTATATAATGGAGCTTGCAGCAGGAGTGGGACGATTTACTTATACTTTTCTAAAAAGATTTATACATATAATTGAAAATTCTTCACTAAAAGGTATAAAGTTTAAATACATAGTAACAGATTTTGCTGAGAGGAATATTGAATATTGGCAAAACCACAGCTTTTTAAAGCCTTATTTTGAATCTGGAATACTTGACTGTGCAACCTTTGACATTTCTAAAGATGACGAGGTTAGGTTAAGACATAGTGGGGAAGTTCTATCAAGTGGTAAACTGAAGAATCCTTTGATTTTATTTGCTAATTATACCTTTGACAGTCTTCCTCAAGATACTTTTTATGTTAAAGACGGAGAACTTTTTGAAGGCTTAATTACAGTAACTGAACCAAAGGATGAGGTTGATCCAGAGGATAAATCAATTCTAGCAGGTTTGGATTATTATTATACAGATAAAAAAATTGAAGGTTATGATTATTACGAAGATAAGAATTTTAATGATGTGCTTCTACATTATAGAAATAGTTTAGAAGATACAGCGTTTTACATGCCTATAATAGGATTAAGATGTATTTCTAAATTAAGGAAGTTATTCAATGATGACATAATTCTAATATCTGCTGACAAGGGATATAAAAACGAAAAATCTATGTTTAAAAACTATCATCCATTTTTATCAAAACATGGATGTATTTCTATGACAGTCAACTTCCATGCTCTGGAGCTATATTTTAAAGGACTTGGTGGAAAAGCCATACATAGCATATATGAACACGAAAATGTAAATGTATCTCTGTTTTTATTAAGTAAGAATAATAATGATTTAGTAGAGACTTCAATGGCTTATAATGAGATTATTGAAAGCATAGGACCAGATGATTTCTATATTATAAAAAAAGCAATTATGCCACTAAGTAAGTCTTTAACTACGAAAGAACTTTTGACTTTCATAAGGTTTACAATTTGGGATGCAAGAACTCTTCTTGAATGCTATAACATATTACTTGAAAGAATAGAAACTGAAGAAAAATTTCCAAAAGATGAACTGATTGATGTTATCAATAAAGTTTGGGAATATTATTTCCCTATTGGGGAAGAGGGGGATTTAGGATATCATTTTGGTTCAATATTAGGTTATCTTGGTCATGATAATGATGCTCTAAGATTTTTTGAGTCTTCATTAGAATTTTATGGTGAGTGCCCTGAAACTAATTATGAAATTGCACTTTGTTATTACAATTTGCAACAATGGGATAGAGCACTTGAGTATACAGAAAAATCCCTAGTTTTAGATCCGGATTTTGATGAGAGTAAAAATTTAAAAAATATAATTGAGGACATATTAAGCGAGAAGTAGAATCTCAACTGTGACCTATTAATTTAGGGGATTGGAAGAAAATAATTGTTTATCTTCGTTGAGCTATGATTTCTACAGAGTCAAATTGAATTAGCATATAAAAAATAACAAGTCAAAGATAAATCGTATCGTGACTTGTTATTTTCTTTGAGATGCTTTAATATCAGGCAGATATAGATTAATTACATATATTATATTCAATTTGTAATACTGTATCTATAAAACATGCTATAATAATATTAAATATATTATTAAGAGGATGTGAATTATATTATTAATGAATATTGCCCTAAATGTCATCAATTGACAAGTAGCACAGTAACTACGACAGAAAAGGAAGAAAAAGATGATCATGGTGAAAGATTTAAAATTATAACAAATAGTTATCAGTGTAATAAGTGTAGTACATTTGTACGAAGTGAGAATGAGAAGATATCTATAGAGTATTAAAAGAGTATAATAAATAATTTAAAATACTAATTAGTTAGAGTGCCGTATTATTCAAAAGAATAACGGTATTTTTTTGTTTCACAATATTTTTATTTCTTACCAATTATAAATATTAGAAGACAGACGGTTATTATTAAAAAATAGGACACCGACTATCTTCTAGATTATCATATTATTGACATATTTATTCTGTAATATATATAGTATAAGATGGTTAAAATACCATAGACTCCTTATTAAATATAATCAGTATTAAGAATAATCTATTACACCCTAGTAGGTTATTCCTTTTTTGTTTCTAAAATTATACCAGATTTATGGTATAGAGTAATACCAATAAAGAATTTTTAAAAAATCTGAATCATATCTAGATGGTATTAAAAAAGCTTTATTTGGAGAATTAAAAGCAGTAGAAAATTATAGAGCTATTAGGAAAGGGCTCCCTGTGGGACCGTATAGAGATATATTATTTGATATAATTACAGATGAACTAAAACATGCTTCAAAATATAATTATCTATTTACATTAAATAGCACATAGAAAATTTTATTCGTTTTTTTAAGTCTGAAAAAGATAAAAATCCTGATAGATAGAAGTTTAAATTAATATCTTTTGATTGTGCCTTAAGGCTAGTTTTATAAAATAGTACACTAGATATTAAGGAAAGGAAATTTCATAGAAGTGAGATATTCAGATATATTTATGAAAAATGCAATTTAATTCTTTCTAAAGAACCTAAGAAAATCATAACTAAATCCATAGGCAAAATTACGAAAGTATAATATCATAAGGGACTTACTATTTTAAAGTAAGTATCATAAAATAACATTAGGCGGTGAATGAAAATGGAAAAGTTTCATATGTGTCCAAGGTTTGAAAATGCTTTTGAATTGTTAGGGAAAAGATGGACCGGATTGATTATAAGAACATTATTGAATGGACAAAATAGATTTTCAGATATAGAAGAAGCAATTCCTAATATGAGTGCTCGTATGCTTACTGAAAGGTTTAAGGAATTGGAAAAGGCAGGAATTATCTTAAGAAAGGTTTATCCAGAAACGCCAGTTCGTATAGAGTACGAATTAACAGAAAAGGGGCGGGAACTTCAAA
>JAKBFR010000173.1 GCA_021837545.1 Bacillota bacterium
ATCCCTATACAAATCATTATTTATATATTTCATAACATACTCCTCATACTCTCATACAATATATACATATTAACTTTATTCGACATTTTATTTCAAATTCCTTTGTTTTATACAATATTTATCCCATTCTATGCATTTTCACATAAAGTAAACTCAATTATACCATAAAAATAAGGACATATAACTATATATGTCCTAAGTTAGCATTTTATGCTTATATAATGTAATATAAATTGTCTAAAACACTGTTGAATTTTTAATATGGTTTGATTATATTAAATAGATTTAGATATATTTTACTTATCTATTTTATCCAATGTATCACCTAATTGTTTTATGAATGTCCCATATTCAGCCCACTGGCCATTTTTTTGTGCTTCTAGTGCCTTGTTGTATAGGTCTTTAGCAGTTTTTATATTTTCCAGTGCGTTTGTATTTATATTTAAATTATCTTCTGGCTTTGATATATTATTTTTATCAGTATAATCAAATATTTGCTGCAGAGCTGACTCAATATTATTAGCTAAAATCATTTTATCACCATAAGATACTATAACCTTTTTCATCTCTGGTATACTCTTTTCACCTTTAGCTCTCAAATACATAGGTTCTACATAAAGCAAAGAATTCTTAATCGGTATTATTAATGTTTCTCCAAATTGAACTTGTGAACCCTGTGTATTCCAAAGTGATAATTCTTTTGATATTATAGTATCCTGATTCATCTTTTGTTTAAATAGTACTGGGCTATAAACTGTTTGCTTTGGTGGAAATTTATATAAAACCATTTTTCCATAATTATCTCCATCCATTCTTGCTCCAAGTAAAGATACCATGTTATCTCGGCCTTTAGTATTGAAGTATTCAAGTAAAACCATTTCTTCATCATGTTCATTTGGTAATTTCATTATGACGTAAGAAGCTTCATTTACCGTTTTTTCACCCTCTACCTTGTCTTGGTTAGTAGCTATTGACCATACATCATCTCCGTTATAAAATACTCCAGGATCTGTTATATGGTATTTTCCAAGCACATTACATTGTAAATTAAATAATCCCTCTGGATATCTAAAGTGCTCTTTTATCCCACTAGGAATTGACTCTGAATTCTTAAATAATTTTGGAAATATCTTTGAATAGCTATTTGCTATAGGATCATTTTTATCCACTATATAAAATTCAGGGGTTCCATCTACCGCATCAATAACAACTTTAATTGAATTCCTAATATAATTTACACCATCTTGTGGTTGTGAGAACGGATACCTATTAGAAGTTGTATATGCATCTATAATCCAATATAGTCTTCCCCCGTTAATTACAATGTATGGATCACTATCATAGGTCAAAAATGGAGCAATTTTATTTACTCTTTGAACTATATTTCTATCAAGTAATATTTTACTATTTGGAGTTATATCATTTGATAATAGAAACTTAGTGCTTTGTTTATTTATTGCAAATAAAATTTTGTTTAATAAGTTCATTTTTATGCCAGCTTTTCCATCGTAGTTATTCATTTGATTTGCTTCGCCCTTAGGGTAATCTAACTCTCCAATTTTTGTATTAACTATACTATAATCGTTGGTACTTTCACCAAAATATATCCTAGGATCATCTAATTTTATACTCGTTTTATTCTCCAATGGTATATTATTAATCACGAAATCTGGTTGGCCTTCACTAGTTACAGAATTTACTTTACTCATAACCACACCATATCCATGAGTATAAACTAGATGTCTATTTTGCCAAGTATTTGAATTGTCTTTTAATGAATCTAAATCAATTTCCCTTGGTGCAATAAATACTTGATTGTACTTTCCATTAATGTTATATCTGTCAATATCTATATCATTAAATCCATAATAAAATCTCATATACTGAAATTGATTATAAAATTCTAATGCTGGTTTAAAAGAGTTAATTTTTATATTATCAATTGTATCTTTATTTGAATTAAGGTCCTCTTTAGTTAAATCATTTTTTATTTCAAAGGCACTTTCTTCTATACCATTAACATTAAAAGCTTTTCTTGTATTATCTATATTATATTGAATATATGGCTTTTCTAAAGTCTTTTCATTTGATTGAACTTCAAATTTTTGAACTACAGTTGATGCTATATTCTCTCCAAAAATTAATAAAGCAATCACAATGATAGATAAAATCATAGGCTTTGTTTTATATGTTAAGAGACTTATAAAAGTAATTATGGCCGCAATGAAAGACATCACTGCTATTATTTGATAAAATCTTAAGGATACATGCACATCTGTATAGCTTGCTCCAAATACTATTCCTCTCGGAGAGTATACTAAATTCCAAGCCTTTATTAAATAACCTAAAGATACTAAAAGTAATATTAATGCAGATACGATAGCAAGCTGTTTTCCTGCAAATTTAGTTATTCCACTCTTAAAGTTTTTAAAATTAGAAAATCTATTTTCTTTATTAGCATATAATATATGATCCTTTGCATTCAGTATAAGATATGTTATTACTGTAATAATAACTAAGAATGCCAATAACATTACAAAGGTTTGATATAATGATTCAATTAACGGAAGCTTAAATATAAAAAATGAAATATCTTTTTTAAATAATGGGTCCACGGTGTTAAAACTTGTAGTATTAGCAAATTGCAATATTGTATACCAATAGTTAGATGCAAAACTAAAAGAAATTGCAAAAGAAATTATAAGATTTATTAAAATACTAATTCTATGTTCTAACTTTTCTTTGTTTTTATTCACTTCAACAACTTTTTTCCATCTTACAATATTACTTTTAAGGGTTTTATAATATGTCCATATTGCTATATAACTTACTATAAATACTGGTACCATTAGCTTTAAAGTAGCTGTTAATTTAGTAAAATATACTGATAAATATCCTACCTCTTTATACCATTGTATATTTATAGCTAAATTAACTATGTTACCTAAGAAAGCTATAAGTATTACTATTAACCCTATAATAAAGGCTATTGTCTTGTTTATTTTCATAAAAATCACCTCTTATCTAATTTTAGTAATTTACCTAAATTTGAGTATTTTGTTTCAATTGCACCAACCGGACATAATTCCTGACAACAAAAACATCTTATACAGTTATTCATATTCCATTTAGGATTTAGCATGTCTCCTTGCGACTCCATCTTAAGTGCCCCTGGCTTTTCTGGACACACCTCAGCACATCTACCACAACCTATACATTTATCTTTAATAAGCGTTGGATTTGGTGCTATCATTCCTCTTAAAAAATTAGTTACTCGTGGGTTTATAAAATAAAAATTACCACCCTTTCTACATAGCTTAAAGTCTTTTGCTTTCATAGATTCTAAGTCTTCACCAAGTATATTTATATCCTTTGGAAGTACTGCTCCCCATTTGCTGTCATAGGCTTCTTTTAAGACAGGCGTGTCCAAAGGATTATCATAGCCTATAAGTCTAACTGCAGTGGAATCTACCGCCGTTAAACTTTGTCCCATGATTAAAGTATTCATTTTATATGGATCTCCACTTTTCGGTCCATTACCTTCCATAGCAATTATGCCATCCAAAATGGCAAAATTAGTTCCAACAGCAGTATTCAAATCCAGAAGCATTTTACAAAAATTATTTGCATCAGGCATTCTTGTATGCCAAGTAGCTTTTTGTGTCCCAGGTATACAACCAAACTGGTTTTTTACAGCACCTGTATAATACGCCATAGCATGTGTTTTAAGTTTTGGTAGTGATATAACAACATCTGCCTCATAAGCAGCTTTAGCAACATTCCAAGATTTACACAAAATAGAATTATCTAATTTAACATGCACTGATTCTTTAAAATCTTCAAAACTAACTCCATATTTATCTGCAACTTCCATAAGTCCAGATTTTTCTGCTGCTTTTCGTGAATCTCCAAAGCCAGGCGAATCACCAAAGCTAATATTATTAGAATATTCCTTAATAATTTTAATCACTGCTTCAAAAACTGCATAATGGGTTACTACCGGTGACCCCTTACTCTCAACACTTAACATATTAGGCTTTAATAGAACTTTACTATCTTTTGGTATTAATTTCCTCAAAAATTCATGTCCACCTAGTAGTTCAAAGCCCTCTCGTAACTTTTTTTCTATTAAATCAACATCATATTCCATACACTTTAAAAGTGCAACGTTTTCCATAATATCCACTCCTTCAACGGCTAATTAAATCATCATCTTCAATTAAATTAATCAGAAATTAAATAATTCTTATCTTTTAGTTCTTTTATTATACATTCTATAATTTCCTCATTATCTGCTTTTATAGTATGTAAATGTATACCTTTAGTTAAAGAGGATAATGGCTGAGCATTAAATTCCTTAAACTTCTTTATAAATTTTTCAATATCTATAAGGGTTTTTATCATTAGCATGGCTCTTATTTCACCGTATAAAGGGTGTTCTACTGTTACATCCTCTACTATTCCACCAAATTTAACAATACACTCAAGTTCATTGTATATGTCATCTGTACTATGCGAAACTGCTATTACTCTTCTTACATAATGACTTTCTTCATTGGGTATCAAATAACCTTCTGGAGTTGCAATTATATTTACTCCTTCGGCCCTTATAATTGCAATATCTTTTACTATAACTTGTCTTGTAACTCCTAATTCTTCCGCTAAGAA
>JAKBFR010000031.1 GCA_021837545.1 Bacillota bacterium
TTTAGCTAGAGCAAATTATAAACTGTGTTTCTCAAAAATGACATTTCCTCATCAACTTTTTAGGGTTATGTTGTTAGAACAGATTTATAGAGGGTTTAGGATAATGAAGGGTGAACCGTATCATAAGTAAATGATGAATTTACTAAAATTGGATAATTATTTAACAGGAAAAGGCTTATATCATTAATTATTAGTGATATAAGTCTTTTCATATTTATATGGACTGATTTTGTCCGAAATTATAGTATATACTATTTTATATAAGAGGTTGGAGGTAATAACAGTATGAGTGAGGATAAGAAGAAAAGAGAAGGTAAAGCAAAGCCATATAGAATACTAAATCTTTATGAAAGATTCAATAGAGGTGAAGTCAGGAGCAAACAGTATTTATCAACTATATATGAAGTAGACGATAAAACAATTCAAAGGGATATAGATGAATTGAGATATTACTTAGAAAGTGATGAAGAAAATCCCAAAACTATTGTATATAACAAGAATAAAAAGGGATATGAAATGATTAATCGTACAGGATTTAAATTTGCAGATAGAGATGTTTTTGCATTGTCTAAAATTATCCTTGAATCAAGAGCCTTTTCAAATCAAGAGATGGATAGAATAATGAATATATTAAATTATCAATGTGAAGATAATGAGTTATTAAGAAAAATAATTAATAATGAAAGATTTAACTATGCACCACCAAGGCATAATAAAAATATAATTGATTTTATTTGGAATATTAGCGTTAGTATTCAAGAACAAAAATTAGTTCAGGCAAAGTATGAAAGACAAGATGGACAAGTTAAAGAATATATATTAAAACCATTAGGATTATTATTTAGTGAATATTATTTCTATTTAGTTGGTGAGATTGTAGGAAAGAGTGGAAATCATCCAATTGTATTTAGAGTAGATAGGTTTCAAAAATATGATATTACAGAAGAAAAATTTTCTATGCCATATAAGGATAGATTTGAAGAGGGAGAATTTCACAAGAAAATACAATTCATGTATACTGGAGAATTGATAAAAATACAATTCAAGTTTTGGGGAGATTCGTTGGAAGCAATACTTGATAGACTACCTACGTCAAAAGTAATAGGATATGATGAGAAAGATAATAGACCAATAATTGAAGCAGAAGTTTATGGAGAGGGCGTAAAGAGATGGTTGCTTTCTCAAAAAGAATTTTTAGAAGTAATAAGACCTATAGAATATAGGCAAGAAATAAAAGAAACAATAGGGAAAATGTACAAAATATATAAGAAATAGAAATAAATGATGAAAATTAGCATATAAACAGCTATAATTAATAAGTATTTATTAATTATAGGATTAGGGGGTAAGTTACTATGGATAGTAATAAAATGGTACAAGTATTAGATTGGGCATATGAAAAATCTTTAAATGGACTTCCAGGAACTTTATCAGCAGAAGAATTAGCACAAGATTATTTAGATAAAAATAATGGAGACATTATGAAAGCGTGTGATAGTCTAATAAATTGGCAAATAAGTAAGTGTGCAACATCAGGATTTTTGAGTGGATTAGGGGGAATAATTACATTACCTGTGGCAATTCCTGCTAATGTTTCTAGTGTTATGTATGTTCAAATGAGAATGATAGCATCAATAGCATGTATGGGAGCATATGATATAAAAGACGATTCTGTAAAGAGTTTAGTATATATGTGTTTAACAGGAAATGCAGCAGTTGATATTGCAAAAGATATTGGTATAAAGATAGGAACTAAGTTAACTAAATCAGCTATAGAAAAAATATCTTCGGCAACTATAACTAAAATAAATCAAGCAGTTGGATTCAGATTAATAACTAAATTTGGTACAAAAGGCGTAGTGAATTTAGGAAAGGCTATTCCTTTAATTGGAGGTATTGTTGGTGGAGGAATTGATTCAATATCAACTAATACTATAGGAAATATATCAAAAAAAGTATTTTTATCATAAATAATTACTAGAAATATATATAATCTTTATATATATACATATTATCAATAATTAAGGTTTCAACAGTAATAAGAGTAAAAATAAATATATATTATAATAACGAATAAAGTAAAAGGAATACTTAGAGCAATAAGAGCTTTAGTATTCCTTTTGCTATTTCAAGGAGGTAATAAATGATGATAAAATTGTATAAAAAAGACCAATTAGAAGAAATAAAAGAAAAATATCTAAAGGAAATCCTACACGAATCAGAAGAAATAATATCACTGCTGGATGAAAACTATGGAGTAAATAGGGATGTAGACAAAGACTTAGGAGGACATATTGTAATATTAGAATCAAAAGAAGATGTTGCAGAAATAAAAGCGAATACTATAAAAGGACTACTTCCAGAGTATACAGATATTATAAAGAGTGATGATGGTATTGATTACTATTCATCACTTTTTCTATTATCCGATGACTATTCCATTGTAGTGTTTTCAACTAAGGAACTTCATGAAATTCTAATAGAAAAGGAGTTGTAATAAAAATGGCAAAGCAGACTGAAACTAAAATAATAAAAGAAACAAACTACTGCAAAATCTACAATAGAGTAAGCATAGAAGATGATGATTACTATAGTTGCATAGAGAGGATAGAGGTCAAAGAAAAGCAAAGACAGGAAATAAGATTTGCACTCTATAAAGATACGATAAGAGGTGAAAATAGATACATTCCAAGAAGCCTTGATGTAACTGAAATACAATTGATAGAACTAATAAAAAAGGCTATTCAAAACAAAGTATTTTCAGATGAATTTATTGAAATGCTAAAACAAGAATTGATTAATAATAAAAAATCCTAATTGCTAAATTAATAGTGATTAGGATTTTTCTATGTAAACTTTTATAGATTCGGGTGAAATCTATAAGTTTATTTTACTATAAAAAGCATTTAAATGTAATAAAAAATTAAAAGATAGGATGATGAAAAAATGTTTAGTAAAGAAAATAGGTATGTAAGCAGAGAAGCAAATTCAGTAATTGACATAAGATTGCAATTAATTATGTGGAATTTAATTGATGAGCTAAAGGAGAAAAAAGAAGTAGACTATTTGCAAATCTTTAGAATATCAAAAGAGGATGATAAGAAAATAATAATAGACCATGAACAGGAAGTACCTAAATACAAAGAAAAATATGTCGTAGAGCTTTCAGATATTGAAATAAATGGTGTTATAAAGATATATGTTATTGATAGCAATGAGTATTCAACTCTAATATTAGCATCTGATTATTAATAAAAATGGAGGAATGGTAATGGATAAGGATTTAGTAAATGGAATAACATTTGAAATTGACGAGAAAAAGAGAGTTGGAACAATGAGAGTAGATTGGAATGGTAGCAATGACAGTATATGCAATCAGTGGAATTCAACAAAGCTTCTATTGGAGCTAAAAACAGCCTCAGAAATTGACCTAGGAAAAAATTACAGCAAGAGCTGAACTTCGTTGAATTTGACCTTCTTTCGGGCTTTCAGAGGATAGAAAAATACTGCAATGGTACAGGCTATGACAAAGAGCAACTTTTTAGTATTTCATCAAATTATCATAACTACGGAATTAAACTAGTACCAGTTAAGGATGCTTATAAAAAGTAAATATTATTTTTCATCTTTCCAACTTATAAGTTGCTCCACTAAATTAAGTATTTTCTTTTTATCTTCAATACTTCTATTGTGTAAAAGATTATATATTTTATTGAATATTAAATTATCACTTTCATTAGTGGAAACTTGTAAATATTTGAATAAGTCTTCAAGTGTAACATTTAATGCTACTGTTACCTTTTCAAGGCTTTCAATAGTAGCATTTTTTTCACCACGCTCAAGTTGTCCAATATATGTTGTATGAAGTGATGCCCTATAAGCCAATTCTTCTTGGCTTAAACCATGTTCTTTTCGTAAATTTCTTATTCTTTCACCTATAATCTTGCTTAAATCATTCATTTAATCCACCTCTAAAATTAAACTAACTGTATAGCAAGTTATTTACAATATACTATTGATATGGAAATGTAAAAAATATATACTATAAGTACTATTATGCAATTTTTAGCAGAATTAATTTCAATTTATGGTAGAAGTGTTTAATAATCATATTAATATTGTCAATGGATTAGTGGAAGTAAAAACACCAGACAAAGATAGCAAAGGCATTAGAAGTTGATATTAAAGAATTTTTCTAAAAGACAATAAGTGTCCATGCCATTAAAATATAATAAAGTTATCAAATAGCTTTAAAAAAGAAAAGCTTTGAAATAAATTCTAAGGGGGAATATAATATGAAAAAATTATCAAAATTAATTGCAGGTTTACTTTTAGGTGTGTCTATATTAGCGTTAAAACCAATTGGTGCTAGTGCAGAATTTAGACAAAATAGTACAGGTTGGTGGTATCATGAGATGCATAATGCAACTGATTCATGGGCAACTGGTTGGAGAGAGGTTAACCATAGATGGTATTATTTTGGAGAAGATGGTTATATGTTGCATGATACAGCAGTTGGTATTTATAGTTTAGGTTCAGATGGTGCATGGTTAACACCAGTTTCAATATCATCTAATGTAAATTATGGTCCAAGGAATTCTAGACAAACAGGAGTAATCTTTGACGTGAATATATTTAATTTAGCAGTAGGTGATTCAAAAGGATTAGCGGCATCAGTAATAACAGATGATACAACCCCTAATAAATTAATGTGGTCTAGCAGTGATTATAGTGTAGCTACAGTAGATGCTCGTGGAATAATAGTTGCAGTAAAACCAGGAACAGCTACAATAACTTGTAGCACAGCAGATGGAAATGAAAAAGCTGCAACATGTTTAGTTACAGTTAGTTATGTTCAATCAGATGTTGCTAACACACAAAATACTATACCAGCAGTAATATTGAATAAGCCTAGTATGACTCTAAATGTAGGAGAAACACAATCATTTCCAGTACCAGTTATTATTGATAATCCTAATGATACCAGAGCAAATCATTTAATATGGACTAGCAGTAACACTAATGTAGCGACAGTAAGAGCTGGAGGAGTAACTGCAGTAGGAGTAGGCACAGCAACTATAACATGTGCCACAGAAGATGGAAATGAAACACCAGATAAATGTATAGTAACAGTTCGATAGTAATAAAAAAAGCTTTGTGCATTGTGCTAGAACAATGCATGCAATATTAGGAGTAAAATATAATGCCAATAAAATCGAAGCGAGAATTAGTTTGTGATAGATGTGGAAGGAAATTCTTTGTTGAATGCAATGATGGAATAACGATTGAAGATTTAAAAAAGCTAAATAATAGACTATGTTTAAGATGTAAAATTATTGGAGTAATAAGAGGTAGATTAAATAATTAAAAAATTAGACAAAAGTAAAAGGATAAATAAAAATGAAAAGAGGCAATAAATATGGCAAAAGTAACATGTACAGTATGTAGAGGAAATAAAATAGTAAAATGCGAGGACTATGGAATGACTTATGGTACATATGACCATAGCAATGTAACAATTCAAGGCTCATGTCCAGCTTGCGGAGGTAGTGGAAAAATACCATGTCCAGAATGTCATGGAACGGGAAAAGTAGACGAGTAAAATAAATATAGAGCATGGAGGAGACAATTTGTTTTCAACTAATAAGATAAAGAATATATTGTCAGTAGGAACTAGCAAAGTAAAAGAAATAATAGAAAAAGAGCTAGATAATGATGACGATAAACTTTCTAAAAAGGTTCGAGACTTTTTAAAAAATGAATCAAGTAAAAGAAATAAGGATAGAAATCATATTTTAAAATTAGCAAATAATATGGCAACTAAAAGTGATGAAGAATTAAAAAGAATTTATCAAACAAGCTCTGGTGAGATAAAGATGGCGGCAGAATATCTTCTAAAGCAAAGAGGATATTAATTTAGTGATTGAAGTATTGATGTTTAAGAAGGACATCGATACTTCTTTTTCTATGTAAAAATATATTAACAATTGAAAGGAGACAAAATATTGCAGGAAATTATAATTTTAGTTTTGGAAGTTATACTCTTAATTCTAAAGATGAAGTTTAGTCCAGAAGAAGCAACAAGGGCTACTGCTGAAAAGTACAATGTAGAATTTTCAAAGTTGTGGGAAGCTGTTCCTAAACGTTGGAAATAGCATAATAAAAAACAGGAATTACTGAAAAGGTAATACCTGTTTTTATTTTTCAATTAGTCTGCTAATGTTTTTTTTATTTCTTTTACTAGATTATAGAATGTGTAGTAAGAAAAAACATCCTCTCTCGGCTCTCCATTCTTTTCAAAAAAATCATGATAAAGCTCTAAAGCATTTTTTGAATAAGTACGGTTAAGAACTCTTTGTCTTTCATTTTGAATTACAAGCTTTTTGATTAGTTCCATATGAGATTCTTTCACCTTATATCTAGATACTACTCTTTGAGTTCGTTCTGGCTGAATGACAATTGAATCAATAAAAGGCAATAGGTCTAGTTCATTTTGTAAATTTAACACCTCAATTCTTACTTGAAGATTAGTTATTATTTTACGTACAGTATTTCTGCTTATGCCAAGTTCCCTGCTAATATATCTAATCTTATTGTATTTTAAAAAATATCTAATGAATATTTCTCTTTGGTCATCTATCGAAATCATTTTTTAACCACCTTATAATGAAAATCATAATTATAAATATATCATAAATAAGTCTTTTATATCAATTGGTGGGTCAAATTTAAATTATAAAAATGGTATTCATATTAATTATAAAAAGCATAGGGGACAATCTATTATAGACGAAATATTATTTAAAATTATACTTCATCTTAAAAGTATGAAATGGAGGATTAAAAAATGGCATTAAAAAAACTTACAGAAGCACAAAAAATTAGAGTGGCTAATATGAATCAAAAGGAGGAAAAACAAACTATGAACACATTTAGTAATTCAATAACAGGTAAAAATGAGTTTTCAAGAGAGGAAGTAATCGAAAGCGTTGAGAATACATTAGAAAATGTAATTGAAGAACATACAAGTAATTATGATTCAGATTCTTTTTTTAATAGTGAAAGTTTAAATGGTTCATCTACATCTATAACAGGCTTAGAAATAGAAATAGAACCAGAAATAGCAGTAGTTGAAGGTAAGTACAAATTTTATGTTAAAAACTTAAATGTTGATAGACAAGTAGCAACAAAGTACGGAGTAAAGGATAAGCTTATGGTAGAGTTCCATATTAGTCAAGTAATAGATGGAGAAGATTTTGCTTATGATTTAAAGCAAAAGTACAATATTTCAGGTAGCAGAAAATCTAGCTTCTATCAACTCTATATAGATTTAATAGGTAAAGCACCAATAGGAAAACTTAATTTGAGGAATCTTCTGGGAGTTAAAGGATATTGTGAAGTTAAGCATATTCCAATGGATAACGGAGATATTTTCCCACGAATAATTAACATAAATGCTGAAATAAACAAAGATGAAATTCCAGCACTTTAATACTAATGGAGTACCCCAGAAAAAGGGGGACTCCATCAATAAAAAACAAAGTTGGAGGACTTATAGATGAATCAATTTGAGATGTTTGAAGAACTAAAAAAGCGAGGTATAACACTTGATAAAGATAGAAATGTAAAAAGGTTTAATCCTAACTACTTTCCAAAATATATAAGAGATAGTTACCCCATAATATGGGCAAAAGATAAATCTTATTATGTTTATGATAATGGAGTTTGGGAAATACAGGATGATGGTAAATTCTTAAAAGAATTGAGAGAAATATTCCAAGAACCTAAATTCGGTATATGGACACCAAACATTGAAAGGGACTATATGATTGGGATGGAGAGAGAGCTTTACTATGATGGTGAGTTAAATCCTAATAAGAATCTAATAAATTTGGTCAATGGTATGTTTGATACTGAAGCATTTACTTTGCAATCCCATAGCCATGGGTATTATAGCACAATTCGTATACCAATAGAATATGTATATGATGCAAAATACCCTAAATTCAAAGAATTCCTTAAACAAGTATTTGAGGAAGATGAGGAACGTATAAGAGTTGCACAGGAATGGGCGGGATACATGCTTACAACAGCTACTAATGCACAAAAAGCTTTAATACTTTTGGGAGAAGGTGAGAATGGAAAAGGAACTTTTATTGATACTATTAGGTTGCTAATAGGAGAAGATAATATTTCTAATATACCTTTAAATGAGTTAAATAGAGGATTTGCAAGAGTAAAACTTCATAATAAAACTGCTAACATAAGTGGAGAAAATGAAATGAATGGTAGGAACTTCAATACTCAATACTTCAAAGCTATAGTTGGTGAAGATACTATTAGTGCGGAAGAAAAGAACAAGCCTATTTTTAGCTTTAAATCCACTGCGAAGTTAACAATGACTATGAATAAGCTCCCAGACACTATAGATACAAGCCATGGTTACTTTAGAAGATTATCTATATTAGCCTTTAATGCTGACTTTAGTGGAGAAAAAAGGGACAATCATCTTAGAGAAAAATTGAAGGAAGAGCTTTCAGGAATATTCCTTTGGGCTATGGAAGGTCTAAAAAGGCTAAGAGAAAATGACTATAAGTTTTCTCCATGTAAAAGCATGGACGAAATCCTAAAGAGCTATAAAGCAGAACAAAAACCTATTTATGAATTCTTTGAAGATTGTATTATGCCTGTAGAAGATACAAGCCATAGAGAAGATAACAAGCTTGTGTACAATACTTTCAAGAACTGGGCTGATGAAAACGATATCGATAACCACTATTCTAAAATGAGTAGTCAGAAGTTTTGGAAAGAGTTTGAATCTGTGGCTAAAAAGAAAGGCTATAAGTGTAGTTCTGGGCATTCAAATACCTTTAGATACCATACAGGAATCGAGGTTATTGGAGGATATAAAGCAATAATAGGTGTAAGAGCTAATACTGAATTTAATATTTCAATAGATGATGAACTTAGTAACTTATAATAATTTGGTCATAGGTTGGTCATAACTTGGACGCAGTTTGGGCTCAGGAAATCCATGTAAATCAACAGTTTGGTCGTATAGGTCATAGTTTCCTTCTAACTGGACTTAAGGAAAAAAATCTAATAATAATAAAGGTAAGTGGTGTTCAAATGTGACCATGCACCCAAGCCTAGTGAAATCAACAAAAGCTTGGATTTCAATTAAACCTAACTACGACCTGCTATGACCAAACCCAATAGTAGTTATTAATAATAATAAATTTTTAGGAGGAATACAAAATGGAAGCATTAATAACAAAGAATATTAATAATGGCGAATCAGTAATAAATGATATCTTAAAGGGAGCTATTCCATCAAATATCAAGAGTAAAAGTAGGGTAAGTGGAAATTCTGGAATAATGTCAATTGTTAAAGCTAAAACAGGTAATAGAATTAGTATAGGTAAAGAAGTAATGGAAAAGCTTAATAATCCAGAAAAGGTTAAAATAGCATTTAGAGATGATAGTGTAATTATTGGTGAAAACCTTGCGAATAATAGTAGTTCATTAAATATAAAGAAAAGTGGTGCTAAAGGGATAATATATTCTATACAATTAGTTGGTGAAATGGCAAAATTATTCAATCTAGATTTTAGTGATAGAACATCAATAACCTTTGAAGATGTAGAATATATTGTTGATGAGGATTATCCAGTAGCGATAGTAAAAATAAAGTAGAGCTGTAATAGATGGCAATGGTAGTTAGAAACTTGTTAAAAATTCATTGAGAATTAAGTGAATATAAATTTTTTTAAATAACAAGTTCCTAATATACCAAAATAATTATTGATGGAGGAATGAAAATGTTGGAACCTAAATTAGTTGCTAATAAAGATATATATAATGAAGTAAATATAAGAAGGACACAAGCTGACTTAGATGAGTTTAAAGAAGTGCTGATTTCAGTAAATCCGTTTTATGATTGGCTAGAAGAGAATATAAACAAAGTCAGCTATAAATTATTGAAGGGATTTATAACTAATATTGTTCCATTAGGTGACGCAGGCAAAAAGTATTTTAAAATAATTGCTCACAAAAAAACTGGATTTACTATTGAGTTATGGAAGATATACAATCAAATCGAGAAAATGTATCAAGAAGGAAACTTAAAGATAAAATCATATATGGAGTTAGAACATTTGGGATACACAGGTATATTTTTATATGAAAGATATCCTGTTGATGATGTAATAAAATACTTGAAACAGCAATAAGAGCTTTATGAGTATTTAAGGAAGATGTAAATATATATTATTAAATTGTATTAATGATAATGGAGGAATTTCTAATGAAGAGGGAAAGTCTAAGCTATGAAATAATGATAGATTTAATTGCTAATATAGTTAAAAAGTATATTGATAATAATGAACTAGCAACTAAGGAGGATATAAAACATGAGTAAGGCAGTATATTACATGAGAATTTCAACAGATGATTTAGTAGGAGAAGAATATAGCATAAAAGATTCAGAAGATATGATTATTAATAATGAAAAGTCTCTAATTGTAAAGGAGGTTAACAATGAATAGGAAAAGAATAGTTGGATATATAAGAGTATCCACGGCAGAGCAGGCAGAAGAAGGTTATAGTTGTGATGCACAAGAAAATGTTGTGAGACAGAAATGTGAATTGGAAGGGGGGGAGTTGGTTGCCATATATGCTGATAAAGGTATTAGCGGTAAATCAATGACCAATAGACTTCAATTACAGCAAATGCTTCAAGATGCTAAGGATGGTAAATTCGATGAAGTATGGGTATGGAAGACAAATAGATTAGCTCGTAACCAGTATGACTTACTTACAATAGTTAAGGAATTTGAACGATATGAAGTGGCTTTTAAAAGTTGTTCAGAATCTTTTGAAACAACCACATCAGCAGGAAGACTAATGATGAATGTTTTAGCTTCAATAGGTGAATTTGAAAGGGAAACAATAGTAGATAATGTAAAAATGGGAATGAAGCAGAGAGCTAGAACTGGAAAGTGGAATGGTGGTATTGTACTTGGCTATAAGTCAGCAATAGTAAATGAAAATAATACAAGACTAGAAATAATTCCAGAGGAAGCTACTACAGTTAGAAAGATATTTGAGTTATATTCTTCTGGCAAAGGACTAAAAGCTATTACTAATCAATTAAATCATGAAGGATATAAAACCAAAAGAGGTAATATGTTTGGTACTAGTGGGATTAAAGATATTCTAATGAATCCTATATATATTGGTAAGATAAGATATAATGTTAGGGAAAATTGGAGTGAAAAAAGAAGGAAAGGAATCAATAAGAATCCAATCATTGTTGATGGAGAGCATGAATCTATAATTCCAATAGAACTTTGGGATAAGGTTGAAGAGATGTACAAGATGAAATCTGGCAAGCCTAAGAAAGCCTTTGAAAGTAACTACATTCTGACAGGACTAATGAAATGCCCTGTGTGTGGGGCTTCAATGGTAGCAGGGAGGACTAAGAAGATGCGGAAAGATGGAACACACCTTGTCACTAGGTACTATGTTTGTGGTAATTGGAGGAACAAAGGAACTGCCGCTTGTAATTCCAATGGAGTCAGAGCTGATTATGCTGAAGAATATGTATTATCAAGGATTAAAGAAGTAGTATTCAATGAAAAGATATTAAAGGATATTGTAAAAAATCTAAACCGAGGAAGAAAGGACATAATAAAGCCATTAGAAAAGGAACAGGAGCAACTAACAAAGAGCCTAAAAGACATAGAGAACAGGAAGAACAGGGTATTTGAGCTATATGAAGATGGTACAATAGATAAACAAACATTGGCACAAAGAATGGAAAAACTAACTGCTGAAATAGAACTACAGTTTAAGCGTAGGATACAAGTACAAAAAGAATTGGAAAGTAATGATTCAGTAAACATACCATATGAGGTTGTAAAGAACACATTGAGCAACTTCCATAAGCTACTAGAAATCACTACTCCAGAAGATAAAAAAACTTTGCTACAATTAATTATAAGCAGGATAACTATAAAGGATAAGAAAGATATAGATAGTATAGAACTACACTTTGATGAAAAGGTGCAGAAATATTTCATAAATAATAAAGAAGGAGAATCCTCAGATGATGGGGATTCTCCTTCTTTTATTTTGTTTACAATTATAATCTAATAATTATGTGGTTTTACAATATTAGGTATAAAATGATATAATTATTAGTATAAACTATAATTAATACAAAATAATTAAATTTGGAGGGTTTTATGGAAGAATTATTTGAAAAATTAAAGGGCATCTTTGATGAAAATAATAATAATTATATTTACAATGGATTAATAGTATATCTTCTTTCAAATGAAGAGTCACCATATAGAATCTATAGAATAAATGTAGAGAGTAACAATATATTTAAAAAAATAGTAACTGATAATATTTCTTTACCAGAAAATACTGTTAATTTCTTTCACTATCCTGATTGCACATCGCCAGATGGTGGTGAGAGTATATCATATTTAAGAGTTAATGAAATACCTCAATTTAATATAATTAGAGAAAACATTAATGATGCTATTGATATTACTAAAGCGCAACTTTTAAATATTATTAGTAGAATAAAAGGATATGTTATAAAAATATTATATACAGATAATACTGAAACAAGGCAAGAAAAGGAAGTCTTATGTTTTTCAAGATTAACTCAATCTAGCTTCTTCAAACCAGAACATCCACTTTTTAGTTTTGGAAATGGGAATGAAGATTTTCTTGAAGAAGTAAAAGGATTATTTTTGAAATTCAGTGAAAAAGTTGTAGCAGTAAATATTGAAGATATAGTATTTATTTCACATGGATATTATTTTGAACAATTATTAAAGTATGATGAACATATTAACAGTTCAGCAATTATTGCTAAGGAAGACATAAGAAATCAGGGGTTGATAGAGAATATAGATTTATTAGACATAGGGTGTGAAAATAACAAAAATATTAGAAAAATGTTATATAAAATTAGAAAAGAAGGGAATATTGATAATATTACGATAGATAAATTTAAAGACTTAAAGAATAAATATCCTGATAAATTGCTATATACAATAAATGATAATAATACGATAAATATTAAAGAGGATGTTCAAGGCAAATCAATAATGCATATTTTGAGAATCTATAATGATGAAGCAGCAGAAACAATTGTTTCTGGAAAGGGAATTTTTGCACATCAAAAAATAGATATTGAATAAAATATAGAGAGTTAATAAAAGGTGGTGGGTTATTTGAGGATAATTTATGATAGTCTTCTAGGTAAAGTTCAGAATGCTTTTAGATTCTTATTGTTTCTAAGTTCATATACACCTTTGTTCATAATTTTGTTATTAAAGAATGTTAATAATATTTGGATTTCCTTGATATTAATATCCATTAGTATAATTCCTTTGTTTGTAATAAGAAGGTATATAAGTATTCCACTGAGACGTGAAGCTAATGATATAATAAACATTTCTAAAGTTTCAGGTAAGGGGAGTGAAGTATTAAATTATGTTGTCTGTTATATAATTCCATTTATATCATTTAATTCTGATATTATAACTAAGGATGGAATTAGTATACCGAATTTACTTGTTTTTATAATGCTCCTTCTTGTTATATGTAATCTATATATGTCTAGTAATTTATATTACATTAATCCAATTCTTACTTTATTTTATGATATTCATAGCGTTGAAAGTTCAGGTGGTGATATTTTAATATTAATTACAGAGAAAAATACTATAATACCTAAGAATAAAAATATTTTTTCAAGAGAGATATCAAAAGATATCTATTTATATACAGAAAAAAGAAAATCTAATCTTACTATGTTAAAGATTATTGTACTTCTTACAATACTTATCTTGGGGTTGTGGTATTGGAATAAAGATTTACATGAATTTACTACAAGTTTAGTAGAGCGAATCTATTCTTTATTAAATTTATTAAAAAGTAGGTAAGATAGTAATAGAAAACACATAGATATTATAGAACTTTATTTTGATGAAAGTATATAAAATATTTGATAAGTAATAAAAAGGGAAAATCTCTTTATGGTAGAGATTTTTCTTTGTTTATACTACAAAAATTGTCGGAAATATATAGCTAATTATGTATAAACTTAATATAAAAACTATTGAAATACTATGGAGGAAGTTTAATGAACAGTTGGAATAAAGTAATAAAAAGTAATTTTCAAAAGAATTGGAAGGTGTATAGTTTAATTATAATTTTAATAACTCCGATTATCATTACATTAGTTAGCTCTTTATATATTATAGGTGGAATGGGAAATATACTAAATCAAATTGAAGGATTTAGAAATAAGTTAATACTTGAAGCTAGTGATTTTCCTACATTATCAGAGATAATATACTATCTTATTTGTACATATACACTTTTTATCACTGGAATATTCAGTTGGGCAATTTTACAATCTAGTATTAAGAGTAATAAGTTAGCGGAGGAATTGAAGAATAAAGAGGATAATAAGGAAAACGAATCCGTTAGGGAAAGTGCCTTAATTGTTTATTATGATTTATCTTTAGGAATTAAAGATTTAAATACTTTATATTTAAGTAGAATTATTAATAAAAAAAATCCTATGCCAAGAAAAATATTTTTTAGTAATGAATGGATAAAAAATGTTGCTGTTTTAAAGAATAATTTGTCTAGTAATGAAATCAATGATATCTACTCATTATATGGTAATTTTCTAACTATAGCATCTCTACTTGATAATGTACAAACATTAGACAATTATCTAATTACATTAGATGAAGAAATTTCAAAGTTAGTTAATGAAATGTATTCCTCAATTTTTCCCAAAGCTTTTTTGAAAAAATATGAAGATGCACCTGAAAAGCTCTTGAATCGTAAATATTATTTATTGTTTGAGAAACTTAGAAGTTTAACATATAAAAAAGAGCAATATAAAATAACAAAGGATAATGAAGTAATATCAACTAATATCTATTTAGGAGATAAGCAAATATATTGTGGTGGTAATGACGGGAATAACTTCAATGGATATGGTAAATACTATTTACCCAATGGAAAAATTAAGTTTCAGGGAGTTTTTAAGGATGGGCATTTTATGTCGGGTACTGTCAGAGAATTTTATAGTGATGACAATATAATGTATGAAGTAGTCTATAAAGATGGTATCAAAGTTTATGGTAAGTTGTTTTATAAAGAAGATACAAAGCTTTTTGGTGGCAAGTTGTGTTATAAAGGAAAGTTTAAAGATAATATCATAGTAGAAGGCTTTTCTGAAAGATACTACTACCGTAATGAATTTGATGTTTTATATAGAGGGTATTTATCAAATGGAAAATATGAAGGGCGTGGAGTTGAATATTACGATAACTATAATAGAGTTGAATATGATGGAATATGGAAGAATGGAAAGATACAAACAGGTAAGTTTTTTGGTAATGAAGAAACTGTAAAGTATTTTGTAGGAGAATTTAGAAATTCTGAACCATTTAACGGAATTATTGAATATGGGAAATCATATGTTACAGATTATGTTAATGAATTTAAGGGAGAAATAAAAGAAGGGAAATTATATAATGGAAAAGGAAAAGTAATGTTTTTGGACTGGCGAGGATATACTTATGCAGATATTGATATGCTAATTATTGATGAAAACAATGAAATTTGTTATGATGACGAATATGATAAAGAGTGCGAAAGACAATATAAAAAAGAGTCATTTGCTGAAGTGAAAAAGAAGTATTTCGATTGGGAAGAGTATACAGATGCAGAATGGCAGAATGGAAAATTTGAAGTAAAAGAAGGAGATGTTCTTAATAAAGAGATATTTTATAAGAAGTATTCTGCAAAAAAACATTAGCAAAACTATTTATGATAAAATTCGAAATGGTTGTATTCTTGAAGATTAAATAAAAAGTCTACGTTATACACGTCACGGTGAACCGTATCATAAATAATGTAAAATATTTTATTAGTACTTCAAAAGTAAGAATCGAAATTTTATATTTCGTTATTCGAACTTTTTCTATGAGCATTTTATATTTGACTAGAAGAACTTACTCAGCGAACGAATGTGAGTCAAGTTTCCTTTAGAATTATAATTTGTAAAAATGTATTTTCAAGCTTTGATAAAAGGCTATCATGCTATATTTCAAGGGAGCAACAAAAGAAACTATTGCATGTGTTAATTTGAAAAATTATTATAAATAAAACAAGAGAAATTGAATCAATAGAACTTAATATCATTCTCTATGAACTTTGTGTAGAATCTCAACACGTATTCGGTGGATTCCCAGAAGTCTACATACACATAATCGAACTGGTTCAGGAACTATTCATTGTTGAAGTCGGAGGCGTTACCATGAATGATTTCAAGTTTCTTATCGTTTCTAAACTGCGGTCTGATATACTTTTCAAATAAATCAATGACGTCCTGGTTGAATTCAAATACCGTTACACTTTCTACCTCGCCTTTTAGCAGCCAAAGATATGGAAGAATTATTAAATGAAAAAATAATGCATATAAAATTTGGCGTTGGACTTATTATAGGTGTTGTAGGTGATGAGAAAATTATAGTTGAATTTGATAAATTAGCAGAAAATAAAAAATTTGAATATCCAAATGTATTTGAATGTTTTATAAAATTTGAAAATACTTTACTGCAAGAAAACGCTTTAAAGCAATTACAGGATAAAAAGGTGAGAATTGCAAAAGAAAAAGATGAAAGAAGATTAGAATTTAATAAACAGTATGAAATACATAAAATGGAAGAAAAGAAATTGACAAAGAAAACAAGAAAATAGATAAAAATTAAAATTAGGGTATTACATCAATGAAAAAAATTGTGCTATACTAACAAAAGTCAATGCGTTGTACCGATGGTCATACCACTTGCCGTCGAATACAACGCATTTTTTTATGGTCATTTATATTGACTAGTCTAATACTTAGGAGGAAAAGAAACTTTATGGAAGCAAAAAAAACAGCAAAATTTACAACAGGGATTAATACAAATGCAATAATAGCAGTATTGGTTTTTAGTGGACTTATAGCAACATTTAATGAAACGATATTAAATGTTGCATTATATCCTCTAATGGCAGAATTTAATGTTACAGCAGGAACAGTACAATGGATAATTACTGCATATATGATAGTTGTAGCAGTTCTAGTACCAGTTACAGCTTTTTTAATTCAGACATTTAAAACCAAGCAGTTATTTTTAGCGGCTATGGGAATACTTTTAATTGGAACAATATGTGGAGCTTGTTCAGGATCATTTGTAATGTTACTTATATCAAGAATCATACAAGCAGCAGGAACTGGAATGATGATTCCTATTATGATGAATACAGTGTTAATAGTAGCACCAAAAGAGAAACGTGGTTCAGTAATGGGTTTATGTGGTGCTGCACTTACTCTTGGACCAACAGTTGCAGGTATTGTATTACAATTTTATAGTTGGCATGCACTATTTATAATATTAATTGCAATTATACTTATAGCTATGATTATAGGTTCAATATTTTTAGTTAATGTATCACATGTTACAAAACCCAAAATGGATATACTATCAATTATATTATCAACTATAGGATTCGGAGGTCTTATATACGGTATAAGCAGTATTAGTGGTGCTGCAGATATAAAAACAGTTGCTGCAATATTTATTATCGGAATAATATGTTTAATATTCCATTATTTATTTTAGCTCATGCAAATTCTAATACATCTCTTATGATAATTATTATGTTATTTATAATAGTAGATATTGGAATTGCACTTACAATGTCACCTTCTCAAACAACTGCTCTTAGTCCATTACCAAGAGAATATTATCCACATGGGGTAGCTATATTAAATACTCTTCAACAACTATCAGCTGCAATTGGCTCGTCATTATTTATAGGTATTATGTCAGCCACGCAGTTAAAAGCCTTAAGTAACCAAGTTCAAGAGCAAACTGCTGCGGCTACTGGTTTTAGTTCAGCAACATTAGTTTTATCAGGATTTGTTTTAGTTGGACTAATTTTATCTGTGGGTTTAACTTTTATAAAGAATAAACGTCCTGTATCATTTACTACAGAAGGTGTAAATGCTGAAGCGTAGTAAGTGCAGAGTTAGTAAACTCATTATTTGTTTAGTTATAAAAAACAACTAGAAAAGAATAATGAAAACATCGATTAATATGTTTTCATTCCTGATACTGTTTCTCATGAAATTATTCATATTAACAAAAAAATAAAGGTTTTAATAATAAACAGTCATAGTATGTGGGAGTAAATTGATAAATGATTATATTATTTATATATAATTTATTTATTGATATTTAAATTGTGTTATAATATTATAGAAATAAAAACAATATTTAAGGGGGCTTTTTTTATGTCAAGAGTATATAATTTTTCAGCAGGACCAGCTGTATTACCAGAAGAGGTGCTTAAAGAAGCAGCTGAAGAAATGTTAGATTACAACGGTACTGGTATGTCAGTAATGGAAATGAGTCATCGTTCCAAAGCATTTGAGGGGATTATTGGGGACGCTGAAAAAACATTAAGAGAATTAATGAGTATTCCAGAGAACTACAAGGTATTATTCCTTCAAGGTGGGGCATCACAACAATTTGCAATGATTCCAATGAATTTGATGAAAAACAAGGTTGTAGATCATATTATTACAGGGCAATGGGCTAAAAAAGCAGCAGCAGAAGCAAAGGTATATGGAAAAGTTAATATTTTAGCTTCTTCAGAAGATAAAACCTTCACATATATACCAGATATGAAGGATATAAAAATTAGTGACGATGCTGACTATGTGTACATATGTCACAACAATACAATTTATGGAACTAAATTCAATGAATTACCAGACGTTGGAGATAAAATATTGGTAGCTGATATGTCATCAGACATTTTATCAGAACCAGTTGATGTAACGAAGTATGGATTAATTTTTGCAGGGGTTCAAAAGAATATAGGACCTGCAGGTATGGTTGTAGTAATAATTCGTGAGGATTTAATTACAGAAAATGTGTTACCAGGCACTCCAACTATGTTAAAATATAAAATTCATGCAGATAATGATTCACTATACAATACACCACCAGCATATGGAATATATATATGTGGAAAAGTATTTAACTGGGTTAAAAAATTGGGTGGATTAGAAGCAATGAAGAAAATTAATGAAGAAAAGGCTTCTATACTATATAACTATCTTGATTCAAGTAGCATGTTCAAAGGAACAGTTGTAAAGAAAGATCGTTCTTTAATGAATGTACCTTTTGTAACTGGTTCAGATGAATTAGATGCTAAGTTTGTAAAGGAAGCTAAAGTAGCTGGTTTTGAAAACATAAAGGGACATAGAAGTGTTGGTGGTATGAGAGCAAGTATATACAATGCTATGCCAATAGAAGGTGTTAAAGCTTTAGTTGAATTTATGAAGAAATTTGAAGCAGAAAATAAATAATAAGAAGTCTGAGAAAATATAAATATTAAAAGAACTCCTTATCAAAATTATTTGAGTAGGGAGTTCTTTTATTATATATAAATTTATTGAAGTTTTTTAATGATAAACTAGAATGTACAATCTAATCCATTTTCAATAAATACTTGTCTATAATCTATTAAGTCTTCTTCGTGTAATTGAGTAACATTTTGAAGAGTATATTGCTTATTTATTAGTTCATATTTTTTTTGTCCAAATTGATGAAATGGTAATAAATTAACTTTTTTTGCACCAATTGTTTTTAGTAAATCACAAAATCCTTGTGCATCTTCTAAACTATTATTAAAGTTTGGGATTACTGGAATTCTTATAATAACATCTTTGCCTTTAAAAATAGAAGTTGCAAGGTTTGCAATTATTTTATCGTTGTATACTCTAGTTCCTTTAAAGTGTTTTTCTCTATCATAATGTTTAATATCGAATAATAACAAATCTACATTTTCAATAAATTCCTTGAAAATTTTATTTGGTGCATATCCCGAGGTTTCACAAGCTGTATGGATATTCTTATTTTTTATTTGCTTTAATAGCTCAATTGCCAAAGCATGCTGCTGTAATACTTCACCACCTGATAAAGTTACACCACCACCTGATTCTTCATAAAATACTTCATCTTTCAATACTTCTTTCAAAACTTCAGATACAGTATAATATTTTCCTTCAATAATAAGTGCTTGTTTTGGACAACTTTTTATACATTCAAAGCAAGAAGTACATGAATTAGCATCTATTGTAATATGTTCTTCCTTTAAAGAAATTGAATCATAATGACAAGTGTCTAAACAATGCAAACATTTTATGCATTTTGATTTGTCCCATGTAATTTGAACATTACTATTTTGTGATTCGGGGTTAGAGCACCACGAACATTGAAGTGGGCATCCTTTAAAAAAAACTACAGTTCTAATTCCAGGACCATCATGGATACTATATTTTTGAATATTAAAAATGCATGCTTTCATATTGTCCATAAAAAGACCTCCTTGTTTATTTATATAAAATTCATAGATGTTTTTTAGTGAATGTAATTTTTAAGTTCATTCTACATTTTAATAATAACACAAAAACAGTCTGTTGCAATAAAAACACTTATATTCAAAAAGGAAAACAATTTCAAATGAAATCAAGACCTTGACTTTAAATAGAATAGTAATATAATTAAATTATAAGAGAAAGAAAAGAAGTTTCATTCGAAACTTAAAAATATTTGTATCAAAAATTATATATAGGAGGAATAGTTATGAATTATTTTGGAAATCTTACTGACAGAATGAACAATTTTCGTGATGAATTAATAAATACAAAATCTATGGTGTGTGTGGAAAGGGCTAAATACACGACTGAAAGTTATGAAAAACATGCTGATAAACCGATGGTATTGCGTAGAGCATATTGTTTAGAAAACATCTTAAAAAACATGAGCATATTTATTGAAGATGAAACTCTAATTGCAGGGAATCAAGCTTCATCTAATCGTTCAGCGCCTATATTTCCAGAATATGCAATGGATTGGGTTATGGAAGAACTTGATGAATTTGATAAGCGTGATGGAGATATATTTTATATTACAGAAGAAAATAAGCAAGTTTTAAGAGATATTTCTCCTTTCTGGGAACACAAAACATTAAAAGACAGAGGACTTGCAGGAATGCCTGCTGAAAGTAGACCTTTCTATGATTTGGGAATTATAAAAGCAGAAGGTAACATTACTTCAGGTGATGCGCACATAGCAGTAAATTATGAAACTGTATTAAAGCTTGGATTAATTAACTATAAAGAAAGAACGGAAAAAAAATTAAAAGAATTAGATCTTACTTATTATAGGAATTTAAATAAATCTTATTTCTACAGAGCAATTTTAATTGTAATTGATGCAGTTGTAGATTTTGTAAAACGTTATGCAGATTTAGCATTAGAACTTGCAGAAAAAGAAGTTAATCTTGAAAGAAAAGCAGAATTATTAGAAATGTCAAGAATATTAAATAAGGTTCCATATTATCCAGCAGAAACCTTCCATGAAGCAGTACAATCAATGTGGATTATTCACTTAGTTTTACAAATTGAATCAAATGGACATTCACTTTCTTATGGAAGAATGGACCAATATTTATATCCTTATTATAAAAATGATTTAGAACATGGAAGGATTACAGAAGATGGCGCTACTGAAATATTGACAAACCTATGGCTTAAGACATTTACAATAAATAAAATAAGAAGCTGGTCACATACACGTTTTAGTGCAGGAAGTCCATTATATCAAAATGTTACAGTAGGTGGACAAACTGTTCATAAGAAAGATGCAGTAAATCCATTAAGTTACCTAATTTTAAAGAGTGTTGCACAAACAAAATTACCACAACCTAATTTAACAGTACGTTATCATAAAGGATTATCTGATGATTTTATGAAAGAATGTATTGAAGTAGTAAGATTAGGATTTGGTATGCCAGCATTTAATAGTGATGAAGTTATTATTCCATCATTTATAGAAAAGGGTGTATCAGAAGAGGATGCAT
>JAKBFR010000032.1 GCA_021837545.1 Bacillota bacterium
TTAACAAAGGAATATTATACTATTCTATAAACAGAAATAAACTATAGACATCAGAGAAATAATAAAAGGGTAAAATTATCATGATTATAAATAGTAAAGGGGATAGTAAATAATGAATAAGACAGTGAAAAGAATTTTGGGTTCAATGTTAGCTTTAGCAATGGTATTAGGCATAGGTTATACAGTGAATAGTGAAGCAAAACCGCAAGTAGTAGAAGCAGCTGCAAGTACAACTTGGAATGGTAAAACGCCAAAATATATTTTTATGTTCATTGGTGATGGTATGAGTTTTCCACAAATTCAAGTAGCGCAATATTACAAAGGGGTAGAAGAACATGGTGCAATTGATGCTAGTAAAGGAAACTATCCCAATCCTGAAAAATTATCTTTTATGAATTTCCCAGTCTCAGGAACAGTAACAACTTATGATTCAACATCACTTTGCCCAGATTCAGCATCAACAGCTACAGCGCTTTCAACAGGTAATAAAACATTAAGTAGTGTAATTAATATGGATGAAACCAAAACAAAATCTTACGAAACCATAACAGAAAAGTTAAAGAAACAATTAGGCTATAAGGTGGGAATAGTATCATCAGTAAATATAGATCATGCAACTCCAGGTGCATATTATGCTCATGTGCCAGCTAGAAGTAATTACTATGATATGGGACTTCAACTTGTGGATTCTAACTTTGATTATTTTGCAGGTGGAAAGTTTCTATCAGATGATTCTAAAGAAGTAAAAGAACAAGGAAAGACATCAATAGAAACTCTAGCAAAACAAAAAGGATACACAGTAGTTAACACAAAATCAGATATAGAAAATCTAAAGAAGGGTGACAAGGCAATTGCAGTTTGCCCAGATGATGAAGTTGAAAAAGAAAGTGGAGCAATAAAATATGACTTGGATCGTACAGGAAACGAACTAACACTCGCAGATTACACTAAAAAGGGTATAGAAGTACTTGATAATGATAAGGGATTTTTCATGATGGTTGAAGGTGGAAAGATTGACTGGGCTGGCCATGCTAATGATGCAGCATCAAATATTCATGATACAGAAGCTCTTAGTGACTCAGTACAAGAAGCGATTAACTTCTATAATGCTCATCCAGATGAGACACTAATATTAGTAACTGGAGATCATGAAACTGGTGGACTTACAATAGGATTTGCAGGAACAAATTATGATACTTATTTACAAAACTTATCTAATCAAAAGGTATCATATACACAGTTTGACAGTAATGTTGCAAAATATAGAGAAAATAAAACATCCTTTGATGATGCAATGAAAGATGTTGAAACAGATTTTGGTCTTAAAAGAGCAGGATCAAATGGAGAATCAACTAAAGGTGGAATGGTATTAACAGCATCAGAAGAAGCAAAAATTAAGGCGGCATATGAAAAGAGTATGGTTGCGAAAGCTGATAGAAAATTAAATGAAGATGAAAATGTAATGTATGGAACTTATGAACCATTTACAGTAACATTAACACACATCTTAAATAATAAATCAGGAATTTCATTTAGTTCATATTCTCATACAGGAATACCTGTAGCTATGATGGCGAAGGGGTTAGGTCAAGATTTATTTGCAGGATATTATGATAATACAAATGTATTTGACAAGCTTAAATCTATAACTAAAGTACAATAATAATGTAGAGTTGAGAGTTGAAAATTGTGAATGAAGAATAAAATACTTTATAGAATTTTTTGAAAAGTATATATTTAAAAAAATTTTCAAGGGATTTCAATTTTTATTCTACATTCACCATGAATACCATAAAGAGCATCAATTCTCAATTAATATAAAGGGAGAATGTTTAATTGTTTAAGGATTTTAATAGACGTAATACAATTCCAATTATAGTAACATTGATAGCAATAATTTTGCTTATATGCTTACCTAATAAATTTCCAGAAAAGACATATGAGAATACAGAAAGAGTAGCTGCAAGGGTAGTGAGTACAGATGAGAGTTTTATTAAGGATACAGGACTTATAAAAATTGGGGAGCAGCTATGTGATGTAGAGATACTTGAAGGAAAATTTAAAGGAAAGACAACTAGAGGAACAAATACATTAGCAGGATCTCTTGAACAAGATAAGATATTTCAAGTTGGGGATAAAATATTAGTTACTTTAGATTATTCTGGGGATAAAATTAGAGTTGCTACACTTGTAGATCATTATAGACTTAATTATGAAATTTTACTTGTAGCAATTTTTATAATTGTACTTATTGGTTTTGCAGGAATAGTGGGTATAAAATCAATTTTATCTTTTATATTTACAGTTCTAGCTATGTGGAAGGTTTTAATACCTTTATTTTTGCAAGGATATAATCCAGTAATAGTAGGTATAGTAACTACCATGATATTAATAATTACAATAATAGTATTGGTTTATGGAATAGACAAAAAATCATTAGCTGCAATAATTGGATCATTATCTGGTGCACTTGTGACGTGTCTTATGGCTTTGTTTTTTGTAAGTAAATTTAAAATTCATGGTGCAGTTATGTCATATTCAGAATCTCTTTTATATTCAGGGTATGAAAATTTAAATCTTACACAAATATTCATTGCCAGCATATTCATAGCATCTTCGGGAGCTGTTATGGATGTAGCAGTAGATATTACATCAGCAGTTTCAGAAGTAATAGAAAAAAAACCAAATATAACGAAGATAGAAGCTATTAAATCAGGAGTTAATGTTGGTCGTTCAATTATGGGGACTATGATGACTACATTATTGTTAGCATATTCAGGAGGATATATTGGATTGATTATGGTATTCATGGCACAAGGAACACCGATAATAAATATTTTGAATTTAAAGTATGTATCTTCTGAAATTCTGCATACTTTAATAGGTAGCTTTGGACTTATAACGGTTGCTCCATTTACTGCAATAGCAAGTGGGATTCTATTAGCAGGAAAAAATGAAAAATCTAAAATAATAGAGAAGAATTTTGAGAAGAATGTAGAGGTTTTGAAATAAGTAGTATAAAGTGAAACTTTTTTGAATATTTTAGAAAATGTTAATGGGTCAGAATATCCTATGGATTTGACTACAACCTTAATTGATAAGTCTGTATTTTGTAAAAGAATACAGGCTTTATCTATTTTATAATACACTAAAAAGTCCTTAGGTGTAATATTATTTAAACTTTGTTTGTTAAAATTAAATTTCAAAAATAACCTTTCTACATGAATATCATACAGAATGCTATATAATTTGTGATTATATCAGATTATAATGAATACATACAGAATGATATTCTGAAACTAAAATATTTATGCCAAAACAAAATAGTATTATTGAAATTCTTTATATAGTGTTGTTATTTATGAAAACATTTTCTTGGATAGGATATTAATAAAGTGCAATATCAAAATGGAGTAAATGGAGGGAGTAACATGGCAATTAGTTATGAAAAAAATATAAAAACATTTCATCTTAGAACGCAAACAACAAGTTATATATTAAAGGTATTAGAAAGCAATCATGTATCACATTTATATTGGGGAAAAAAGATAAATTCTAACAATTTAGATTATCTTATAGAAGAAAATTTATGGGGAAGCTTTCTTGCTAATACAGATGAAATAGGAACATTTCAATTAGAAGCAACACCGGAAGAATATCCGGGATATGGGAGTACTGATTTACGTTCACCTGCAATTGAACTTCAGTTTGAAGATGGTAGTACAACAACGGACTTAAGATATGATGGATACAAGATCTATAAAGGAAAACCGTCTCTTAAGGGATTACCATCAACATATGTCGAAAATGATGAAGAAGCAGAAACTTTAGAAATATATTTAAAAGATGAATTAAAAAATATAAAAGTAATTTTAACATATAATGTGTTTGAAGATTTTAATGTTATAACAAAATCAGTGAAGATAATAAATGAAAGTGAAGAAGATGTAAATATATTAAGAGCATTAAGTGCTAATGTAGATTTTAAAGAAGATGATTTTGATTTTATACATTTATCTGGTGCATGGGCAAGAGAAAGATATATTGTTAGAACAAACCTTAGATCTGGTATTCAATCAATAGAAAGCAGAAGAGGAGCAAGTAGTCATGCTCAAAATCCCTTTATGACACTCGCAAGAAAAGGTTCCAATGAACAAAATGGAGATGTGTATGGATTTAGTTTAGTTTACAGTGGAAACTTTTTAGCTAATGTTGAAGTTGATATGTATAGCAAAGCTAGAGCTCAAATTGGAATAAATCCATTTGATTTTAAGTGGCTATTAGAAAAAGGAGAGGAATTTCAAACACCAGAAGCGGTACTTGTATACTCATCTAATGGGTTAACAGGTATGTCTCATATCTACAATGATTTATATGCAAAGCGTTTATGTAGAGGAGAATATAGAGATAAAGTAAGGCCAATACTTATAAATAATTGGGAAGCTACTTATTTTGATTTTAATGAAACTAATATAAAAGAAATTGCAAAGGAAGCAAGTGAATTAGGCATAGAGCTTTTTGTTCTTGATGATGGATGGTTTGGAAGGAGAAATGATGATACCACATCCCTTGGAGACTGGTTTGTCAATGAAGAAAAAATAAAAGGTGGACTTGGAAAACTATCTAAAGAAATAAATGATATGGGATTACAATTTGGATTGTGGTTTGAACCAGAAATGGTATCACCTAATAGTGAATTATACAAGAATCATCCAGATTGGTGTATACATGTACCAGGAAGAAATAAATCAACAGCAAGAAATCAACTTATATTAGATTTATCAAGAAAAGAAGTATGTGATTATATAATAAAATCAGTAAGTGATGTTTTAGAAAATGCCTCGATTTCATATGTAAAATGGGATATGAATAGAAATATGACAGAAGCAGGATCTCTTGTATTGTCACCTAAAAGGCAAAGGGAAACAGCTCATAGATATATGCTAGGATTATATAGAATTCTAGAGGAAATAACAAAAAAATTTCCGAAAGTTTTATTTGAAAGCTGCTCTGGTGGTGGAGGGAGATTTGATCCAGGAATGCTTTATTACATGCCACAAACATGGACAAGTGATGATACAGATGCAATAGAAAGATTAAAAATCCAATTTGGAACATCTTTAGTTTATCCAAGTGCATCTATGGGCTGCCATGTATCAGCAGTACCAAATCATCAAGTTGATAGAATTACTCCAATTCAGACAAGAGGAATAGTTGCTATGGCAGGGAATTTTGGTTATGAACTTGATATTACAAAATTAACTGAAGAAGAAAAAGATGTAATAAGAAATCAGGTTAAATCATACAAAGAAATAAGAGAAACAATTCAATTTGGAGAAATTTTTAGATTATTAAGTCCATTTGAAGGTAATGAAGTTGCTTGGATGAATATTTCTAAGGATAAATGTGAAATTGTTGTAAGTTATATTAAACAATACGCAGAACCAAACAAATGGAATAAACCATTAAAATTAATAGGACTAGAAGAAGATGCTAAGTATAAAATAGTTGATCAAGATATAATTCTTGGTGGCGATGAATTAATGAATATTGGATTAATAATACCTGGACTTAAAGGTGATTATGCTGCTAAACAATGGGTATTAAGAAAATTATACACATCTAAATAAGTTCGAAGCACAACCAAGAACTTATCCGATAGATGAAAGGAAGATGTTATTTATGAATGAAGTATTACAAAATATTTTAACAAGAAGAAGTATAAGGAAATTTAAAAAGGAACAAATAAAGGATGATGAATTAAATTTTATATTGGAAGCAGGTATATATGCACCAAGTGGTATGAATAAACAAAGCTGGCAGTTTACAGTTATTCAAAATAAAGAAAAAATAGAATTGCTTGCAAAAGTGGTTAGAGAATCATTAGGTAGAGATGAAGGATATAACTTTTATGCACCTCCAACTTTAATAATGTTATCTAATGAGAAGGATAATACCAATGGTCTAGCAGATTGTTCTTGTGCGCTTCAAAATATATTTTTAATGGCAAATTCATTAGGAATAGGTTCATGTTGGATTAACCAATTAAAAACTATTTGTGATGAAAAAGAAGTGCGAGAAGTATTAACAAGCTTTGGCATGCCGGAAAATCATATTGTTTGGGGTATGGCAGCAATCGGATATGCTGATAGTGCATCAAAGACACAGGAGAAGAAAAAGGGAGTTATTAAATTTGTAAAATAAGCCATAAAACCCCCTAATAAACAATATATAAATAAGCAAATAACCTAAAGAATAGGACTTTGCTTATTTTTTTGCTTAGAAAAATAAAGTGTTTTTATGAATTAGAATAAAAGCTTGAAAAAATATATAAAAAACTATTGACTATATTATAATACAAGAATATACTTATAACATAGTAAACAGATAAGAATTATGCGAAAAGATGAGGAGTGGTTGAAATGTCAAAAATATTTAAGAATTTAGCAGAGCTAGTAGGTAAAACACCATTATTAGAAGTATCAAATTATAGTAAGGGCAAGGATTTAAAAGGTACTATATTAGCTAAACTAGAATACTTCAATCCAGCAGGAAGTGTTAAGGATAGAATTGCAAAAGCTATGATTGAAGATGGTGAAAATAAAGGATTATTAAAACCAGGATCAGTTATAATTGAACCAACTAGTGGTAATACAGGAATCGGAATTGCATCTGTAGGAACTGCAAAGGGATATAAAGTTATAATTGTTATGCCAGAAACAATGAGTGTAGAAAGACGTAGTCTTATAAAAGCTTATGGAGCTGAAATAGTTTTAACAGAAGGAGCTAAAGGAATGAAGGGAGCAATAGCTAAAGCTGATGAGCTAGCAGCTGAAATTCCAAATTCATTTATACCAGCACAATTTAAGAATCCAGCTAATCCAGGAATACACAAAAGTACAACTGGACCTGAAATTTGGGAAGATACAGATGGAAAAGTAGATATATTTGTTGCAGGTGTTGGTACAGGTGGAACAATCACAGGCGTTGGAGAATATTTAAAATCTAAAAATCCAAATGTAAAGATTGTTGCAGTAGAACCAGCGGCTTCACCAGTATTATCAGAAGGTAAATCTGGTCCACATAAAATACAAGGAATTGGTGCAGGGTTTGTTCCAGACGTTTTAAATACAAAGATATATGATGAAATTATAACTATTGAAAATGAAGATGCATTTGCTACATCTAGAGAGTTATCTAAATCAGAAGGATTACTTGTTGGTATTTCATCAGGTGCTGCAACATTTGCTGCAACTGAATTAGCAAGACGTCCAGAAAATGCAGGAAAGACAATTGTAGTATTATTACCTGATACAGGAGAACGTTACTTATCAACTGGATTATTTGAAGATAAATAAAATTAAAATATGAAAATTAAAGATTATTAGAACAAGCTTAAAATAAGTTTTGCTATCAATCTAATAATTATAAGAATAATAGAAAAAGAAGGGATTCCCTTCTTTTTTTATTTTCTCATTTATATAATTTATTTCATAAAAAATATCTTTATATTCTCTAATTAAACCTTATGAAGGGCACGTTATAGAACAAGTTATATTACTAACAGATGGAATAATATTTTTTGCGCATACATCACCATTAATAATGGAGAATGTTGTGGCATATAAAATAATTAGAAGGCTTCATGAATAAAAATTATTTTAAATTAAATGATTAAAATAACAAGTTTAAATTGAATTTAATAGAAAATTAAATTGTATAAATAGAATCTTGGAATGATTAAAAAATAATTCCAAGGTTCTGTTTATATATTTATGTTTTGATATTTAAATTAATTGAGTGGAAAAATTAAAAAGAAAATATTGACAAAAGTGTTCATACTGTATATATTGTACATATACAGTATGAACACGAAGGAGGAGGAGTAATAATTTGAGAATATTGCTTTCTAATAAATCCGATTTACCTATTTATGAACAAATTAAAACTCAAATTAAAGAACAGATTTTATGTGATGTTGTTTCTGAAAATGAATTTTTACCATCTATAAGGCAACTAGCAAAAGACTTGGGAATAAGTGTTATTACAACCACAAGAGCTTATTCAGATCTAGAAAGTGAAGGTTTTATAGCAACCCTTAGAGGTAAAGGAAGTTATGTACTTCCAAAAGACAGCGAAATGGTAAAAGAACAGTATTTGAAAAAAATTGAAGAAGCATTCACAATTGCAATTGAAAATGGAAAGTTAGCTAATATATGCAATGATGAATTAATAATTATTTTAAAAACATTAATGAAGGAGTAAGGAATTATGAATGCACTTGAAATAAAAAAATTAAATAAGATATTCAATGGCTTCAGCCTCAAAAATATAAATTTAGAATTACCTAAAGGATACATTTTAGGATATATAGGACAAAATGGATCGGGGAAAACTACTACAATAAAACTTATTATGAATCAATTAAAAAAAGATAGTGGAGAAATAAAAATATTTGGTAAAGAATATGAAGACGACGAAGTCAAGTATAAAGATATGATAGGTTTTATTGGAGATGAATGTTATTTCCCAACATGTTTTACGTTAAAAGATGTAATTAATACTTTAAAGGATTTTTACAATTCATTTGATGAAGTTAAGTTTAGAAAATATGCTGAAAAATGGGAACTTCCCTATAAGAAAAAAATTAAAGAATTTTCAAAAGGAATGAAAGTTAAACTATCATTTGCAAGTGTTTTATCAAGAGATACAAAATTACTTTTATTAGATGAACCAACAAGTGGTCTTGATCCTGTAGTTAGAAGTGAAGTTTTAGAAATACTACAAGAGTATATTTCAGATGGTGAGAGAAGTGTAATATTTTCTACACATATTATGAGCGATTTAGAAAAAATAACTGATTACCTTTATTTTATTAATGAAGGAGAAAAGGTATTTTATGATACAACTGAAAATGTATTAGAAAATCATTTAGTTGTAAAAGGTGGAATAGAAGATTTGAAAACAGAAGTGAAAGAAAAATTAATTGGATATAAATCCTCGAATATTGGATTCGAAGGATTGATTTATTCAGAGGACAAAGAATATTTAGCTGAAAATTTATTATTTGAAAAGCCTTCTATGGATGATATTGTGGTGTTCTATATTAATGGAGTAAGGAGAAATTAATATAATGGATTCTATAAAGTATTTAAAGCTAGACCTAAGAGTTATTAAGGGAAAAATAAAAATTTCACTAATATTACCAATTATTATAGCAATGATGATTATATTTATGAATAATACAGCTATAGTGGGAATAGGATATTTGCTTTTTCTTTTAATTGGACTTGCAACAATGCCGTTTGATTCATCAATAAGTGAAAATAGTAATGAAATGTATGGGTTGTTTCCAGCAAAAGTTTCAAGTATGGTATTAGGACGATTTATATATTTGGTATGTGCAGCATTAATTATATTTTTTATGGATACAGTTATAATAGAATATCTTTATAAAGTAAAGGCAATTTCAATGACTGGAATCATAGGAATTTTTTTGTCAGAAATTATAACATTAGCAATTTGTTTTTGCCAATATCCTATATATTATAAATTAGGGATTGAAAAAGGAAAAATTATATCATTAATGATATATCTTATTCCAGGTATTGTTGTATTTTCATTAACTTCATTTATTAGTAAAAACAATGTAAATACAAATGCAAGTGAAATACTGAACTTTATTCTTAATAATAGATTAACTTTAGTTCCTATGGCACTTCTAACGTGTACAATTATAGGAATAATATCTTACATAATTTCATGTAATATTTGTGCAAAAAAAGAGTTGCAGAGTTAATTGCAATAAACAATTGAAGGGAGGAAGAAAGAAAAATGAATGCTATTAATTATTTGAAATTTGATTTAAGAATTATTAAAGAAAGTATAAAATACTATGTTTTAGTACCAACAATATTTTGTGTTATATTTATGTTTTTTGGACATTCATATCCTCTTGGAATATCATACTTATTTTTCTTTTTAGTTATTTCTGCAACGATTCCATTTAGTATGCAGGCCAATGGAAAGAGCACTGAAATGTATTATATGTTTCCAGCTAAGATTTCAAGTATGGTGTTTGGTAGATTTTTATATTTAATGTGTTCAACACTTGTCATATATATCTTAAATGGACTTATTATGACATATTTATACAAGATAAATAAATTGAATGATTTACAAATTTTATTAAACTGTTTATGTGGACTTACAAGTGTAGTAGTTTGTTGTATTCAATATCCTATATATTATAAATTTGGATTAGAAAAAGGTGGGATTTTATCTATAATAATATATCTAGCACCTGCATTTATTGTATTTATGTTACCTGATCTTTTAAAAGAAAACACTATCATTAAAAATATCAATGATAGTAATACACTTAATCTCATATTTCTAATTATTAGTTTATTAATTACAATTATTATAGGATATATGTCTTATTTGATTTCATGTAAAATTTGCCAAACAAAAGAAATATAATCAAAATAATATTAAGCTGATGATTACTTATGAAAACTTAAGTATAAGTTAAGAAAAATTTAATATTTAAAATGGAATTTATTAATAAAAAATATGTATAATAAGAATATGGTATAAAGTTAATTATTAACATATATTGTATTTTTATCATAAAAAATAAGAATTATAGGGGGAATAAAGATGAAAATGAAAAAAACTTTAGTACTCATTGTGACAGCAGCTTTGACAATTGGAACAATGGCTGGATGTAGTCAAACAACACTCAATTATTCAAAAGAAATTTCTAATACAGCAAAATGGGAGGCAACAACTTCTGATACAACTGGAGTAATTAATGTTGATGGTCAAGGAATAAAGGAAGAAGTAACATTTACTGCCACTGGATATACAGCAAAGGATCAATCATATGTAGATATGAAATTCAATAATGCATCGGGCAAGATTAAGATTCCAGAATTAAAAGAATATTTAGATGGAACTACAATCTATATTAACAAGAGCTATTATGAAGAAACATATGCACTAAATGGACTACCTGTTCCAGCAGGATTAGCTAATATAAAAGAAGAGTATATAGGTATTGATTCAGCATCTATGGGAATGGATATAAATAAAATAAGAGCATTAGTAACTCAACCAGATGCAATGGTTAATCTAGGAAAAGTTGTATTTGGAGATAGTGATATTGATTTACCTTTTGTTCAAAATGGAAGAGAGTATACAATAAATTTAAACGGAGATCAAACTGTGGATTTAACAAGTAAAGCTATTAAAGCTGTAGTAAATAACTTAAATAATATTAATAGTACGTTTAAATTAGGATTGACTTCTGAAAATATTGAACAAGCTAAGAAATCAATTAAAGATGAAATTACACCTTTAAAGTTAAGTGAAATAAAAGTAGGATTAGATGGAAGCACTATTACTTCAAAAGAAGTATTTGCAGATAATAGCTATAATTCAGATTTTAATATGAATTTAAAAGTTAAAGATTTTGGTGAAGTTTCACTTGAAATGAAATCAACAAGCATTAAGAGTGACGTTAAAGCAATAATTACTCCAACGAGCACACTTAAAATGACACAAGAAGAATTTAACACATTACTAGCTCCAGCAGATACAAATATAGAAGCAACTTCAAATGTGATAGCAAAATAGGGTATCTTATTAAATAAAAATATAAAGTTCAAGAAGTAATATAGCTAAATTAAAACCATATCAGAATGATTCTTAAATCATTTTGGTATGGTTTTTTGTATATTAAGATTTAAAATAACTTTCTATTATAAATAAACTTTTAATATGAACATATTGTTTTGAACAATGAAAGATGTTAATATAACAATGTTCATAAAATGAACTTAAAATAACTGAAGAATTTATCTATTTAAATTATACATAAATAGATATTAGAATTAGTAAAAAAGTATTCATATTCAAAAAAAGGGGGCTATGAATAGATGAAAAAAGTAAAAATAGCTGTAATTTTAGCAGCTGGAATGGGATCAAGATTACAAGATATAACTAATGACATGCTACCCAAAGGACTTATGAAGATAAATGGGAAGAGCTTAGTGGAAAGATCTATTGAAAAATTAAGAAGCTTAGGAGTCGAAAAAATTTATATAGTCACAGGCCATTTAAATGAATTTTATGATAAACTCGCAAAAGAAAATAATTATATAGAAACAAGAAAAAATAGAAAATATAGAGCTACAGGGAGTATGACTTCTCTATCAATACTAGAAAATGAATTAAAGGAAGATTTTTTATTACTTGAAAGTGATCTTATATATGAAGTTTATGGATTAATTAAGGTTATTAATTATGAAAAAGATGATTGCATTTTGCTAAGTGGAAAGACAAATTCGGGTGATGAATGCTATGTGGAAGTTAGAGAAGACAATTTATATAAGATATCTAAAAATAAACAAGAGATAGAGCAAGTGTATGGGGAATTAGTTGGAATATCAAAAATATCACTAGAATTATATAAAGAGATGTTAAAACAATATAAAGATTTTAACAATAAAATAAATGATTATAAAAATGAAGATAATTTTTTTACAAGTGAAAAGAAAAAATCAAAGAAATATGATTATGAAAATGCAATATTTGATGCTGCACAAAAAAGAAAAGTTGGATATTTTAAAATTGAGAATTTAGTATGGGGAGAAATTGATGATAAGAGTCATCTTGAGAGAATAAAAACAATTATACTTCCTAAATTAGAGAAAAATACAGAAGAAAAAACAAATTTATAACAAAACTTAAGATTTAAAAGAATTCTATTTAAAGTTGAGAATATTAGCTTTAATAAGTAAATAAAAGTTATCAAATTTTCTAATATATAAAAATTAAGTATATTAAAAAAATAATTATGAATTTTGGAGAGTGTTAATATATGAAAATAGTTTACGTTGCTATGAGTGCTGATATAATTCACCAAGGACATTTAAATGTAATAAATGAGGCGAGAAATCTTGGAGATGTAATAGTAGGTTTACATACTGATGATGTTATAAGGGGTTATTGGAGAAATCCTATAATGAAGTATCAAGAACGAAGAGAAATAGTTAATAATATTAAGGGAGTTGTATCTGTAGTACCACAAGATAGTTTGGATCAAGTTCCAAATCTTATAGAACTTAAACCGGATTATGTTGTACATGGAGATGATTGGTTAGAGGGTTCTCAAAATGAACTTAGAGAAAGAGTTATAGATGCAATAAAAGAATGGGGGGGAGAACTTGTTGAAGTACCATATACGCATGGAGTTTCTATTTCGAAATTAGATGAGGAATTAATGCAAATAGGTATAACACCTCAAATGAGAATGAAAAGTCTTAAGGAATTAATTTATTCAAAAAAACCAGTTAGAATACTTGAAGCACATAATGGATTAACTGGACTTATTGTTGAGAAAACTAAAGTTGAAAGAGAGGGGAAAATAAAGGAATTTGATGGTATGTGGATAAGTTCATTATGTGATTCAACTGCTAAAGGAAAGCCAGATATAGAATTAGTAGATTTAACCTCAAGATTAAATACAATTAATGATATTTTAGAGGTTACTAGAAAGCCTATAATTGTTGATGGAGATACAGGCGGACAAATTGAACATTTCGTTTATACTGTTAAGACTTTAGAAAGATTAGGAGTTTCAGCAATTATTATCGAAGATAAGACTGGACTTAAGAAGAATTCATTATTTGGTACTGATGTTACTCAAACTCAAGATACTATAGAACATTTTAGTAACAAGATAAGATCAGGAAGAGAAGCTAGAGCAACAAGTGACTTTATGATAATTTCAAGAATTGAAAGTTTAATTGCAGGGGCAGGAATGGATGATGCAATTAATAGAGCAAAAGCTTATATTGAAGCAGGTAGTGATGGAATAATGATTCATAGTAAAGAAAAAGATGGGAAAGAGATAATTGAATTCTGCAGAAGGTACAATGAATTTGAAAATAGAGTTCCATTAATAGTAGTTCCGACTTCATATAACTTCATGAAAGAAGATGAATTGGTAGAACTAGGAATCAACGTGATTATTTATGCAAATCACTTAATAAGAAGTGCATATCCAGCAATGGTAAATACAGCAAAGAGCATCTTAGAAAATGAAAGATCAAAAGAAGCTTTAGTAAATTGTATGCCTATAAAAGAAATTCTTACTCTAATTCCTGGTGGAATGTGATAAGAACAGTGAATAATGAAAAGTCGAGGAGGAAATTCCAGGGCAATTTCTAAAAAGTCAAAAGAAATTACGAAGTAATTTCCACCCTAATCATTAATTGGCAATGGCCAATTGAAAAGTTATATTGTAGGAGTGAATTAAATGGTTGAAGTTAAAGAGTTTTACAATGAACTATTAAACAATGATGCAAGTTTTTTTACTGGAGTCCCAGATTCTTTATTAAAATATTTTTGTGCTTATATTAAGGATAATGTAAGTAGTGAAAATAATATAGTTTCAGCTAATGAAGGAAATGCTATAGGATTAGCTTGTGGATATTATTTAGGAACAAGAAAAATTGGACTTGTATACATGCAAAACTCAGGACTTGGAAATGCAGTAAATCCCCTTGCATCTCTTACTGATAAATTAGTTTATAGTATACCAATGCTTTTAATAATTGGATGGAGAGGTGAACCAAATAAGAAAGATGAACCTCAACATAAGAAGCAAGGATTAATTACTACTGAAACTTTAGAAATGTTAGGAATTAAGTATGAGATTTTAGATGAAGTTAGCAATAATGATGAAATGAAATTAAAAGTAAAAAAAGCATATAGTTATATGAAGGAAAATAATGAACCGTATGCTTTAGTGATAAAAAAGGATACCTTTGATGAATACAAACTAAAGAATAATACCAGCTTTGATTTTGAAATGGCTAGAGAAGAAGCTATAGAAATTGTGGTATCTAATATGAAGGAAAATTCTGTAGCGGTATCAACAACAGGAATGGCATCTAGAGAACTTTTTGAGTTAAGAGAAAAGTATAAAGAAAATCATAATAGAGATTTTTTAACTGTAGGATCTATGGGTCATGCCTCTCAAATTGCTTTGGGAATTGCTTTAAGTAATAAAGATAAGGATGTTTATTGTATTGATGGAGACGGAGCTTTATTAATGCATCTTGGAGGCTTGGCTATAATAGGAAATGCAGAACCTAAGAATTTTAGACATATCTTAATAAATAATGGAGCACATGATTCAGTAGGAGGACAAGAAACTGTTGGTTTAAAAATAGATACTTTAGCTATTGCAAAAGCTTGTGGATATAAGGAATGCTATTCATGTAGTTCCAAAGCAGAATTGCTAAATTTATCAGAAAAAATAACAAACGTAGAAGGCCCTGTATTGTTAGAAATTAAAGTGAAAAAAGGTGCACGAAAAGATTTAGGAAGACCTACTATCACACCCATTGAAAATAAGGAAGCTTTTATGGAATTTTTAGATAAATAAAAGATTAGGCATATGAAAGAAAATAAACTATATAAGTTTCAATAATGATTTTACAATTAAGAGTTCTAAAATTCTAAAAAATTTTAGAACTTTAGAATTTGCTTGTAAAATGCGGGTTAAGTGAATATAGGTAAAAAAGGTTGTTTTTCTAATATGCCTTATAGGGAGGAATACAAGTGGGGATTAAGAGAAATATATTATTAAATCCGGGGCCTGCAACAACTTCTGATACAGTAAAGTTTGCTCAAGTTGTGCCTGATATTTGTCCAAGAGAAAAAGAATTTGGAGATGTTATGGAGTTTGTATCAAAAGAACTTACTAATTTTGTAGGCTCAAATGATAAGTATACAACTGTATTGTTTGGAGGTTCAGGAACAGCCTCAGTTGAAGCTATTTTAAGCTCAGTAGTAGCAGATGGAACAATATTGATAATTAATAATGGCGCATATGGCAAAAGAATGTGTGAAATAGCAGAAATATATAATTTGAATTATATAGAATTTAACAGTTCACCTATAGAAGAAATAAGCTTAATTGAATTAGAAGAGACCATAAAAACACATAACTTAGAGAGTATAAGATCTGATAAAACACCTATAAGCCATATAGCAGTAATCCATCATGAAACTACAACAGGAATATTAAATGATATAAAATCAATAGGAAGTATTTGTGAAAAATATAAAATAGATATGATAGTTGATGCTATGAGCTCTTTTGCAGGAATTCCTATTAATATGGATGAAATGAACATAAAATACTTAGCTTCAAGTTCAAATAAGTGTATACAAGGAATGGCAGGAATAAGCTTTGTAATAGCCAATAAAGAATCTTTAGAGAAAACAAAGAATATTAAACCAAGAAATCTTTATCTTAATATATATAAACAATATTCATATTTTAAAGATAACTATCAAATGAGATTTACTCCACCAGTGCAAGTTCTGTATGCTTTAAAACAAGCTATAGTAGAAGCAAAAGAAGAAACGATAGAAAATAGATATAAAAGATATAAAGATTGCTGTAAAATTCTTTGGGATGGCTTAGATAAACTTAAATTGAAAAAATTAGTAAATGAAAAAGCATCATCTATGCTTTTAACCTCAATTATTGAGCCTAAAATTAAAGGGTATAACTTCGATGATTTGCATGAATACTTATATAATAAAGGATTCACAATTTATCCAGGAAAAGTATCTTCTGAAAACACATTTAGAATAGCAAACATAGGAAAAATCTATCCAGATGACATGAATAAATTCATAAAAATATTAGAAGAGTACTTTACGGGTATTGCGCAACATAGATACCCAAAGTGAAAATTAAGGTTAATTGTATAAACTACCGAAATGAAGGTCATGCATTTGTTCGGGTTACTGAGGATTTAGCTGCGAATTTCTATCAGTAGAAGTTGCCCCCATTTAAGCATGCTCCCAATATTCATTGAGACAAGCATAAATGGAACAACTTCTACTGAAGAAATATCTACAGCTAAATCTTCAGTAACCGTAACAAACGCATACCATCCCTTTTGGTTTATTAGTACTAAACTTAATTTTTTTACGTTACTGCAAGTATTTTTATGTTTCGTCATACCCGTGTTTTATCAATTTTCATAGTTGAAAAATCTTGTAAAGGCTAGAGTTAGTACCAAAAGAATAACTGATGTTAATGCTATTGTGCCTCCTGGAGCACTGTTTATGTAATAAGAGAGTACTAGTCCTATCATAACATCTAAAAATCCAAATATAATTGAAAAAATCAAGGTTTTAGTGAATCCTTTTTTTAGTTGCATAGCAGTTGCTACAGGGACAACTATTATTGAAGAAACTACAAGGATTCCCATTACTCTTATTGAAAGAGAAATGGTAGCACCAACTAGTAATGTAAAGATGTAGTTTACTAACTTAACATTAATGCCTGATGTTTTTGCACCCGTTTCATCAAAAGTTACATAAATTAATTTATTATATAGGAATAAAAGTGTTATAAGACAAATTCCACCTACAATAGCAATTAATAATATATCAGATTTTGTAACAGTTAAAATACTACCAAATAAAAACGAATCTACTTTAGCGGATGCTTTGCCACTGCTTACTAGAATAATGGCTATCCCTAAGCTTAGAGTCAAAACAATGGACATTACAAGTTCTGCATATTTTTTATAATAAGTCCTTAAAGCCTCGATAACAAGAGCACAAACACTAGTGAATAAAAATGCAGTTAAAAGGGGGTTTGTGCCTATAACAAGACCAATTGCAACTCCGGCAAAAGAAGAATGGGATAAAGTATCACCAATCATTGAATAACGCCTAAGCACAATAAAAAGTCCTATAAACGGGCATAGAATAGAAACAATAAAACCTGCAATAAATGCATTTTGCATAAAACCTAATTGAAACATATATTATTACCTTCCTAATATCTATATTATTTTAGAAACTGAATCTTCAACTTCTAGATACTTTATAAAATCTTCTTTCGTAAATAATTTTAGAGTACCATTTTCTATTTTTAAAATATGTGTTGAATATTTTAATGCAATCTTAGTATTATGTTCAACAGAAATTATAGTTTTTCCTAAATCTTTATTTAAAGTTTGGAGTAATGGATAAATTTCATTTTGACTTTTTTCATCTACTCCAGTTGACGGTTCATCTAATATTATTAAATCTGGATTTCCAAGTAAAGCTCTTGCAATAAAAATTCTTTGCTGTTGCCCCCCTGATAAACTTCCGATTAAAGTACTGTCAAATTCACACATATTAACTTTGTGTAAAGATTCTTGAACGCTTCTTGAATTTTTTATACCAACAGTCTTTGCATGACAAGATAATACTTCCTTAACCGTGATTGGAAATTCTGAATTGAAATTATCTAATTTTTGAGAAACATAAGAAATTTTATTGGAAGCTAAAGTAATTAACCCAGAATCAGGTTTTAAGATACCTAATATAAGCTTTATCAATGTACTTTTACAACTTCCGTTTTCACCAAGAATAGATAAATAAATCCCCTTAGGTATATGAAGATTAACATCTTTTAATAAATCAGTTGCTTTTGTATATGAAAATGATAGATTTTTTATAGTTATCAAATAATCAACTCCTTAAAACATTATTATATTATACACTTAAATGCAAATGATTTGCAATAGTGTATAATGCATATTGCAAAAATAGTAAAAATTATTGAGTGAATATTTTTTCTAAATACCAGCTTTTATTATTATCTTTCTTAAAGCCTCCTTTAACAGAAACATTTTTATGCGGTTCACTTTTAGAAAGACCAGACGCCTCTACAATAGCAGTTTCGCCATCACAGTAAATTAAAGACATTTTTTGAACTCTAAGAAGTGAACTTTCTGATGAAAAGCCACTAGTGAAATTATATTCCACAGCAAATCCAAGGTCTTTGGAATTACTACATATATATAGATTATGTGTTATGAAAAAAGAAACTATGGTTATAAGTACTAAGGAAATTATTGAGTATAACATAACTTGTCTTTTAGCTCTTATTATGATTTTTCTTTCAAGTCTTCGTCTTTTTTTATAGACAAAGGATTCTTTTTCTAGTTGTAGATTATTTATCACAATGAAGACCTCCTTTATTTTAAAACTTTGAATGATTAAATGGATTTTTGGAAAGATTATTTGGTGTAATGAATATTTTTTAAGAATAAAAATAACCATGCAAGAATACTACCATATTTTTACAAATAATAAAATTAAAAATGAATGACAAGGTAAGGTAAAAAATATAATAATATGAGTAAATTCCAGTAATTAAAAGTGCATATTTTATTTATATGGTTATAAAATGTCTTTTTTGATATAATTTTATTTAAGACACATTCAAAAAAAATAATAGGACGGTGAATTTATGGATTTTTCAAGTTTGGTATTAATGGAGAAAGATAAAGAAACAGGATTTATAAAAAAAGAATTAGGAAGTTTTGAAGTAAATGAAGGAGCTTTGTTTGTAAAAAAGCTTTATGTGCTAGATGAAATTGTGTATATGCATTTTGATACAAATAAAAATGTGGAAGAATGGGAATACTCAGCAATATATGATTTATTTAACAGTGAAGCATTTACAGAAATTGGTTATGAAATAGAAGAAGATTTAGAAGAATATAATCCTGCATATATAATAAAATTTAAGTATGAGGATGATTATGATTTAATGAAGAAGAAGATACAAGAAGTTGTATCAATAATAGAAAAAGAAATGAATTTAGTATTTGAAGCTATACAAGGAAAAGAATCGGAGTATGCAGAATAATTATATATAACAATTCATAACCTATACTTATACATTAAATTAGTAATTTAGAAGTTATAATTGTCAATACTCAATGTTCAATTATTTACCATTGAACATTGGGCATTGATAATTGAATGTTGAAAAGAAGGGTGTGTTAATATGAGTGAGTTAAAAAAAAGGGAAGAAATTGAAGAGAAGTTTAAGTGGAATGTAGAGAAAGTATATAAAAATATACAAGAATGGGAAAAGGATTTTGAAAGTTTAAAAAATGAAGCAGTTAAATTGAAAGACTATTCTGGAAAGTTAATCAATGGAGAAAAGATTTTAGAATATTTTAAATTAAATGAAGAAATATCTAGAAAAGCAGAAAAAATATATATTTATGCACATTTAAAATCTGATGAGGATACTTCAAATTCTACTTATCAAAGCTTAATGAGTAAAATTGATATATATATGGCTGAATTTGCAAGCTATACAGCTTTCTTTGTGCCAGAAATTTTAAGTTTAGAAGATAAATTTATTGAAAGTGAAATTAATAGAATTGACGAATTGAAGAAATTTGAATTTTTAATTAAGGATATATTAAAGGAAAAACCACATATATTATCAAAAGAAATGGAAGAATTGTTAGCGGCAGCTTCAGATTGTTTAGATGCCCCTTCGGCAATACACAATATTTTAACCAATGCAGATATGACATTTGATAAAATAGAAGACGAAGAAGGCAATAAAGTAGAATTGACGGAAGGAAACTATTCTTCATTTATAAGAAGTAAAAATAGAAATATAAGAAAAGTAGCATTTGAAAAATTGTTTGGAGAATATGATAAACTAAAAAATACTTTAGCGACTTCTTTAACTTGCTCAATCAAAACTTTTAATTTTAGTAGTAAGGTAAGAAATTATAATAGTGCATTAGAAGCATCATTGAAGCCCAATAGCATTCCTTTAGAAGTCTATAAAAATGCAATTAAGGTCATAAATGATAATTTAAATTCTCTCCATAGATATGTTGAAATCAAGAAAAAGTTGCTAGGATTAGATGAAATTCATATATACGATCTATATGTACCTGTTATAGAATTACCAAAAGAAAAAATTGAATTTAATACAGGTGTAGATATAATATTAGATGCATTAAAACCATTAGGAGCAGAATATATAGATATATTTAAAAGTGGAATAAAAGATGGTTGGATTGATATATATGAGAATAAAGGTAAAAAAGGTGGAGCATATTCATGGGGTGGATATGATACTATGCCTTATGTACTATTAAATTACAATAATGAACTTGGCGATGTATCGACTCTAGCTCATGAAATGGGGCATTCAATTCATTCATATTATTCAAGAAAAGAGCAATCATATTATTATGCAGGTTATACTTTATTTTGTGCAGAAGTTGCATCAACAACAAATGAGTCTTTACTTATTCATTATTTAATTGAAAAAGAAAGTGATGAAAAGAAAAAACTTTATTTAATAAATCAAGAATTGGAGCAAATAAGAACAACAGTATTTAGACAATTAATGTTTGCAGAATTTGAACTATATACTCATGAAACGTTAGAAAATGGAATGCCTTTGACAGCAGAAGATTATAATAAGGCATGGCATGATTTAAATGTTAAATATTTTGGAGATGAGATTGTAATAGATAAAGAAGTAGATGTAGAATGGTCAAGAATTCCTCATTTCTATTCTGATTTCTATGTTTATCAATATGCTACAGGATATGCAGCTGCATCAGCTTTTTCAAAATCAATTTTAGAAGGAAAAGAAAATGCAGTAGAAAAATATAAAGGTTTCTTAAAATCAGGAGGTAGCGATTATCCAATAAACATCTTAAAAAATGCGGGAGTAGATATGACTACGAATATGCCTATAGAAGCTACTATAAAAAGATTTAATGAACTTTTAGATATGATAGATAAATAAATCTTATAGATACCCACAGTGAAAATCATACTTATGTGTATATCCTCGAAATAAGGGGGCATGCATTTGCTCCAGTTACGGAAGATTTTCACTGAAGGATTCTATATATAATGGATAATATAAATAATTTTCATATGAGGATAGGTAAATAATATGAAAAAATTCGAAGAAAAATTTTATAAGATTTTAATAAATAAAGAAAACTT
>JAKBFR010000174.1 GCA_021837545.1 Bacillota bacterium
TGTAGCAGAAGCTATTAAAGGCGTTTTAGAAGCTTCTACTGGAAATACATTCTTAAATGTTACTTCTAATGTAGTTAACGCTTAATCCAATTAACAGTTAACAAGTAAGAATTAAGAGTTACTGAACAAATCACTTTGTGATTTAAAAATTTTAATTTAAGAGATTTTACAACAATCTCATCCTAAACTCTGAACTCATAACTCTTAACTCATAACTGACTGAAGGGGGGTGATGTAAATGGAATATATATTAGCTATGACTTTCATAACCGAATATGGTTTAAAATCCACTATTAATATAAATGGGGTTAAGCCTACATTAACGCAAGCTGATGCTAACGCTTTAATGGATACCATAATAGCTAAAAATGTTTTTGCTGTAGAATCTGGAGCTTTTATTAGCAAAGATACTGCTAAATTAACCGAAAGAAAAGTTACTAAATATGAGGTAGCTTAGTAAAAAAGAACGCTAAATCTTTAAACTGAAGATTTGGCGTTCTTTTCTTTTGCTCTACAAAACTATTTCATCTAAATCATCTATTATAGATTGTAAAAGTTCCACCTTATATATTCCCATTCAACGGATGGTGACAGTAACCCTACTGAAGGAACTTGTGACCGAAGTTGCTTAAATACCAATCTTTAGGGACATTGGTTTGATTTTATCCTGTATAAATATCTCATATAAATGTTCTGCTGTATGCTCTAATCCTGTCTCATGCATAGTTACATATTGCTTTAACATATCCTCTACAGTTATTAAATCTATTAATTTACTACATGGTATATCATATTTATAACTAACATAATTATAAACTTTTGCTATCCAATACAGTTTGTTTCCATAATAATATTTATCCTTATCACCACTCGGATAATCAACATTTTCTAATAAATCTCTTATTACGACTGCACCTATCTTACCTATCCAATGAGGATGTCCTTGCTCTACTTTTTTTCTATGGGTCGATTTCATAAAACATTTAATCATCCAAGGTATATCTATACTCGGAAGAAGACTGCTTCCATCTTGAAATGCAGATATTATTTGTTTTTCTACGTCTGTAAAATAAACTTCATCATAAATTACATATTTATTATTACTATTCTCCAAAGCTATCTCCCTCCTAATAGATTTCTTATAAAAGTTTTGCCATTATTAAAACTCTCCTGTAATAATTGTCTAAAATAAAGTCTAGCTGTTTTATCATTAATTAAATAATAATCATATAATTCATTAGCACTACACAAATCACTTGAAACATAATTAATTCTATCAAATGCTGTTCTACTAATTAAAACAAATTGTCTACCTAACTTTCCTAAATGTAGTGCATCTGCTAAAACTTCTAATGCTAATTGATTAGATAAAAAGCTTTCAGCTATCTGAAAATAACTATCATCTGCTCTATATCCAGTGATTATATCATAATCTTTTACGTCTACCTTCAAGTATCTCTTAATAAACTTTTTTCTAATAAATTCAATATCATCATCGAGATTATTGGGAATTCTATTATTCAATAGAATAGCCATCCATAACAAAATATCATCTTTATCTAAATTTAGTATATTTAATCCGTATGTATCTATTTCATATTTATTATTATATCCATCTTCTCCTCTGTTTACTGACCAAAGACTTCCTGCACTATTATCCCCCGTACAATAAAAACCTATGCCATAATCATTATTTATTTTACCATGTCCATATACAGGCACTTTAACAATATCAATGCTACCATGATAAACAGTTTTTATATCACCCATTTAATTCAATCACCATATCTTTCACTAATGTTCATTTTTATTATAATGCATACAGCTAATTACTCTAACTGCATATTAATATTATATCTCATAAACTATTTACTTAAAACAAAAACAGATAAGATTCTATTAATTCATCTTATCTGTTTTCTAAGACTTCATTCATACCATATTAATTTAGGTGTTGGCATTGAAATTCTCCTTTTAATTCATTTTTATTATTTTAAGTATAGATATAAATTTTCTTACCTAAACAAAAAAACTCCACTAAATACTACGGTTCTAAACTTTCTGGTTTTTTTAATCTTACAAGTCTTTTGGGTCTTCTTTTATGATTTGGCTTAATATTGAACAAATCTAAAATGAACATCAAAAGTGGTATTCCAAGTAACAGTCCCCAAACTCCCATAAAATGTTCTGATATTAAAAGTGTAAGAAATACAATAAAAACTGGTAATTCAGTTTTATCTGCCATAAACCTAGGGTTTAATACATAGCTTTCAAGCGCATGTAGGACTACTATAAGTATAAGAACATATAGAATCATCTTAAAGCCTCCAACTGTATATGCTATTATACATAGAGGAATTAAAGAAACAATAGTTCCAGCAACCGGAACTAAGCTAAATATAAAAATCATAACGCCAAGACCTAAAACCTGTGGGAAATGCAATATAAAAAGTGCTATAACTGATAGAATACTGTTTACACATGCAATAATTATCTGTGCTTGCACAACTTTTCCAAACGAATTTAAAAAGCTAATTGCAAAATTCTTTGTGTATCCATAAACCATAGAAATAGTGCTATTTTCAAATTGAGAAAAGAATTGTTTGATTTTATCCCTTTCAACCATGAAAAAAAGACTTAATATTAACGCTATAAATACATTAAAACTCCAAGCACCAAAATTAGAAACATATTGTAAAAATTGATCAAATTTAAAAAAATTATCTAAATCAGAATTCTTAAAAATTAACATAAAATCAATATTCCCAAAATACGGTACAATATATGTAGATAATATTTCTCCTCCAATAAATTTAAAATTAAATTTAGATACTTTTATGCCTATTTCAGTTAATTGTCTAATAATTCTTGGTATATATTTATAAATAATAAATACAATAGTAGAAGACATAAATAAATATAAAAATAACGTCACTACTATAGGCTTTATTTTAATAAATTTGTCTAAGTTCTTCGTAATTACCTTTTGCAAACTGTAAGCAATATATGTAAATATAAATGTGAGTAAAAATAAATTAAGCATTGCTCTTAATATAAAAATGATAATTATAATTACAATAAGAACCACGAGCTTTTTAACTAAATCTTTTTGAAATAATTCTTTTAAGAAATTCATATCTAATTCCCCCTCTCATATGTATTATATCCCATATGTCATAGGCTTAAAACAAAAAACTCCACTAAATTTATATATTTAGTAGAACTATACGACTCCATCATATTTTTAAACAAGGATCTTGCCCTTTTGTGAGGGAAGCAGGACTGAACTTGCTAATTTTTACAATTTAATATGATAAACTTTTCTTGAAACCATATATATTAAAGTAAAATACGTGTGCTTTAGCTTTCTATGGCAACGCTTATTTTTAATATTTAATATATATGGAGGTGCTATATTAATGGATTTTAAAGAAATTGAAAACTTAGTTTCTTCTGCAAAAGCTCAAAATAAACTATCAAAGGAAAGATTAGCGGAGGAATTTACACCATTTATAATAAATCTTTCTAATAAGACTTTTATTAGTGGATATGATACTAAAGACATACAAAATGAATGTTTCAGAATACTTTTTAAATGCGTTTCAGTGTATAAATTAGAAAAACATAGATTTGTTGCTTATGCTACTAATGGAATTAAAAATAGCATTAATGATTTAATAAAAAAAAGTAAAAATAGAAGTTCTTCAGAAGGCTTTGAAGCACTAACACTTTCTGATAATTTAGAGCATATCCTCCCTTCTACAGAATGTGGATTAGACGAAATGCTATGTGGTAAAGATGATTGTGAATCATTAAGACAAGCTTTTAATAATTTAGATGAATTTGTATAATCTTTAGGATATCCTTCTTCTTTCCAGTTTTTTAGTATTCCATTAATATAATTCATTCTAGGTTTATTAACTTCTAATGCTCTATCAATAGCAAATTTAACATTCTCTCCACCATAAATAGATACTGCAGTCTTAATTGAATGCAAGCTGCTTCCTTTGATTTTTTTAGGAAGTTTGTTAATATACTCAAGTATATCAACTTCACTAAAAGTATCAGCGCTTATTTCAACCTCAATATTGCTTACTATATTGTTCTCGATATCTGTATTACTACCTCTCCTGCTCCTAGTCTCATTACTGTTATCATTATCATTATCATTGTCTGTCTTTTTCTCGGCCTCATTACTCCTCTCTTTCTCAGTCTTAGTCTCAGTCTCTGTCTTATTCTTATTCTCTTTCTTATTCTGTTTAGTTACGGTAACGTTACTAGAATTATTACACTCCTTTTCTGAATTTTGTTCAAAAGTATTATCATAATCATCTTCTAAATCATATTCAAAAGTATTGTCAGAGCTTTCTTCTAAATCAATTTTAATAGTAGCACTACAATCATCAATTTGATTATTATTCTCCTCTGCAGTTTCATTTCTATTTGTTTTATTCTTTGCTCTATATTTCTCAACACGTCTTCTTGTTTGTTCTCTAATTTTATCCATGCTTTCAACATTTTGATGTTTATCCCAACTTAAAATATTAATTATGTTATTTTCATCAATATCTATCATCTTTAAATCCTCTAAC
>JAKBFR010000175.1 GCA_021837545.1 Bacillota bacterium
TTTCATTATTATTCATGTAAATAAACCTCCATTGTTAAAATCTATGTTAATTTTAACAATAGATGTTTACATTTATCTATCCGTTAATTTTTTTACGCTTACAATGTTTCTATATAAATTTAGAGTTAAAGAAACTTATTTTACAAGGATGGGAAGAAGGAAAATGAAATTTAATGACATCATATTATTTATATTAAATTTTGTAAAAAGGAGCTTGCAAATTGAATTGGACGACTTCTTTGATAAGGTACATAAAAGTGATATAAGAATAACTAAACAAGCATTTTCAAAAGCTCGACGAAAGGTTTCACCTAAGGCTTTTATACATCTATTAAATGAAGTGAATAAATGGTTCTATAATGATACACCTTTCAATAAATATCGTGGATATAGACTCTTAGCAATTGATGGAACAGTTTTACAATTGCATTAGCAAGTCGCTCGTAAACTCCCGACTAGCACCCCCAGGGAAAACAGGATTTTCCAGGTACAAGCACAGCACGAAATGAATAGCATTGATTGCGAAGCTGAGCACCAAAAAATAGCAGTAAACTAAGAAATTTATGTTAATTTGAAATATAGCATAAATTTCTTTATTTTACTGCTCAGGTTTGCAATCTATCCTTGAACGAAGTCGATAAAAGCACCGAACGCGTAGCGATTTTCTATGGAGATTCATTAATTTTTATATATATGTTGCAAAAATAATTATTCATTGTCAACTTCAAAAATCATATAATAATTCTAGTTATAATTGAGCATTGAGTATTGAACATTGATAATTGCAACATATATATTCTTAAAATTTTTACTTTTCTAAATTTCTAAAAATTCTCTATAAAAAAAACATTAAGCATCTTAGAAAAGTGTATATTTTCCCCCTCCCCATAATTAAGCACATTATTTTATTACTCCTTTTGTTAAAGGTGGTGATGTACTCCGAGGCTCAATTTTATTTTTTCTTACAAGTCGCTCATAAACTCCCGACTAGCACCTCCGAGGTCAAAAATTTACAAATAAAAGTTTTGAATTAATATATATAAGCAACTTCAGTCACAAACTCCGTTACCAACACCTAGAGGCCCGTAAATTAACAAGTACGAGCACTTCACTAAATTTGAAGATTTAGTGAAGTTTTTTGTTTTAATTAAATTGCCTATCATATATAATAGAAACAAGAATATTTATGAATGGAGTTGGTATATATGTCACCAATTATATCTACATTTTTTGGAATAATAGTTAGGCTTCAATTCGAATTAGGAGGCAAACATCATTTGCCACATGTTCATGCTGAATATCAGGATGATGAAATATCTATTGATTTTGATGGAAATGTATTAGCAGGTACATTTCATAAAAAGCAATTAAAGGTATTGCAGGCATGGGTAGAAATTCATAAGGATGAATTACAGGCTAATTGGAAGGTATATCAAGAAGAAGGAACATGGTTTAAAATCGATCCTATAGGAAGAATATAAACATGGATAGGGATATATATTATTCTAATGTTAAAATTCATATGCCTAGTAAAGTAATTCCTTTAGAAAATTATATACTCCATATAGAATATAAGGATGGCAAGATTGTTGATTTTGATATGAAGAATCTCATAGAGCATCCACTATTTAAACCATTAAAAGAAAAAGTTTTCTTTGATTTAGCAAAAATTAATGGATCATCTATTTCATGGCCTAATGATATTGATATATGTGCTGACTCATTATATGATTAAAAGTACGACTAGCACCTCTGAGGTCTAAATTTTTTAATAACAAAACGGCAATAAACATTATAATTTTTAAATGTTTATTACCGTTAATATTTTATTATATATTTATTCATAAATATAGGACAAGTCTATCTTTAAATCCGAAAATATTGTACTGGTATAAATATCGCCTAGATGGAAAGTGTTTTTAATTCCATATATACCATCTTCTAAAACATATTGTACTATATGACCGTTTTGTTCTACTATGTTGTATTCTAATACTCCAAATTTTTGATAAACTTGAAGTTTTGTTATATAATCAACTTGTGCATAGTTTTTAGAGACTACTTCAAAGATTATTTTAGGAGAACTAATAAAGCTTTCTCCTTTTGTTTTTGCATCTTCACACATAATAAAAATATCAGGCTTAAATTTGTATTCTTCTGCGCTATTCTTAAAAATCACTTCTATTTGTTCAGTATATGATTTGCATTTGCTACCTCTAAAGAAAATTCTCAATTCAGATTGTATCCCGGATACTATACTATTATGAGTTAAAGAAGTATCAGAATGTAAGATGATTTCTCCATTGTTATATTCAACTTTACATTTATACTGATCTTGTAATTTTTCAAATTCATCACTAGTTATAAAATTATTTTCATCAGTCTTTATAATAATCATCTCCTTTGAATTTTAAAAATTCTCATTTTGTAGTTAAATTATAACATTGTTATGCTATTTTTAATAGTAATTTTAGCAACAGCAACCCAACGAACCTTAGTAAAAAACAGGTAAGCTGAATTAATACAAAAAAATAATTATTTTGTAGATAAAAGTTTATTAATAAAAGAATTCTTAGAAAATGGAGCAAAAATTATCTTAACACCAAGACCGAGAAGGTTTGGTAAGACTTTAAATTTAAGCATGTTAAGATACTTCTTTGATATAAAAACTAAAGAAGAAACTAAAGATTTATTTACTGGCTTAAATCTTTCTTAATTTTATCTAACACCCCTTTTTTCCTGCTATAAGCTGTGGAGTAGCACATATTTTGCCGATGAGCATAGTTTTTCAAAGAATTATTTTTAAAGTAAACAAACAATATTAATTCTTTATCTTCACCGTTTAAATTATTAATTATTTCTCTTAGTGCTTCAAATTTTTCTTTAGTACATAACATTTCCTCTAAATTTAAATCAGTACAATGGAGTTTATGTTTTAAGTTATAAGAGAAAGATAATGCTTCAAAGCCTTCAGAAGATCTTCTATTTATGCTTTTTTTTATTAGATAGTTAATACTATTTGTTATTCCATTGGTAGCATAAGCAACAAACTTATGTTTACTCAAATCGTATAAGGAAACGCATCTAAATAATATTTGATAACATTCATTTTCTATGTCCTGCCTGTCATAGCCATTAATAAAAGTTCTATTAGAAACATTTATTATAAATGGTTTAAATTCTTCTGCTAATTTTTCTTTCGATAATCTGTTGTGGTTTTTAGCATTAGCCACTAAATTTTCAATTTCCATAAAATCCATTAAGAGAACACCTCCAAGTTAAAATAATTAAATTAATTGTAATAAGCATATATATGTTTCAAAAATGAGTATTAATTACAAATTTCAAGAATCAAATAATAATTCAAGTTATAATTGAACATTGAACATTGAACATTGAACATTGAACATTAAGCATTGATAATTGACATAAATAATATTAACACATTTAATTGTAAAAAAAGGATAATGGCGAAAAATACATATTTTACGTAATCCTATATGAGAAGTTAAATAAAACAGTCAATAAAGTAAAAAATAAGATTTATTATAAGCTAAAAGGGTTTTTTTAAGGATTTATGGTTTTGAAATAAATATGGATCTTATGTAAAATAATAACAGAAACTTAATTAAGGGCATGAAAGGGGAATTCATATGTATAATTTAGGGAAAGTATTAGCGGACAATCTTAAAAATCTTAAGTGGTATGAAAGAATAAAACGTTTAAGAAAATTTCATGATTGGTCAATAAAAAAAGCCGCTGATAAATGTATTACAACACAAAAGGCTTGGTGGAGCTGGGAAAATGGTAAAGTAACCCCAACTAAAAGAAATAGAGAATTGATAGCATCTATATTCGGTGTTGACATGAAAATAATATTTGGAGAAATAAGTTCATTTTCATAGAATGAGTAAATTACAAAATAACTTAAATAAAAACGTATTCAAAAAGCTGAATTTAAAATTAAAAGGGGAATGATAATGATAAAAGGGAATTTATTAAAAAATATAAAAGTTGGGATTGATGCTATAGATATTAGTGTCATTATGGGGATAAATAAAAGAAAAAGCGCATTTAATCTATATTTAGAAAAAATAGCTTTGCTTGAACAATCTAAAAATATGGAAGATATACTAGAGAAAGATGCAAGTGAAGCTGATTATTGGGATTGTAATGCAAAAGAAATACTTTCAAGGGAGTTTTCAATTAGAAGTGAAAAAAAGGTCAGAAAAGAAAATAAACAATTAATAGATGAAGAATATGACTTTATTATAGGAAATATTCATAGAAAGATTGTAGGAGAAAATGCAATTTTAATATGTAAGACAGAAAACGTTTTTTTACCTAGAGAGTGGAATGGGGGAGAGCTACCAGCCAGTTATTTACTTGAATGTCAACATTATATGAGGGTTTCTAAAGCTGATAAAGTTTATATAGCATCGTTAATTGGTGGTGAAAAATTTGTATATAAGGAAGTTTTAAGGGATGAAGAGATAATTAATATGATTATCCAAATAGAAAAAGACTTTTGGCTTAATAATGTTATAAAAAGAATTCCACCTAAAAGTAATTAACAATGAA
>JAKBFR010000176.1 GCA_021837545.1 Bacillota bacterium
TCCGATCTCTGGCAACCTACTAAAATCACAATCAATATCGTATTCTTTTACTATAGTTTCTATAAAATCTATAGCACCTTCATTAGCATCTGCATACTGCTTAGCTTTTTCAATTCCCATACTACTAATTAAATTTTTATATATTATATCATGTTGTGAAGTGACATAAGCTGTAGTATGCCCTGTAGTTCCCTGAGCTATTTTATCTGCTTCAATTAATGCTATATTGAACCCTTCATTTTTTAAAAGTAGAGCAGTTGTAATTCCTGTAATTCCTCCTCCTATAACTACTATGTCAACTTTAATGTCATTTTCTAAAGTTGGATAATTTGTTTCCTCAGTTGAATCAAGCCAATAAGATTTTGAAGCTAAGTCATTATCAATAGATATATCATTTTTTTCATTCATAAACTTACTTCCTTTCTTTGAGAACAAATAAACATATTTATTTTGTGTTTATATAACTAATAATATGTATATTATCTCGGCTATTACTACTGTTCTACCTCTAAATTTATATTATTATACGTTGGAAATTATAAAACACTTCTTGCGTTACATCTTCTGCAAAGTTTATATCTTTTAATATTAAATAACATACTCTTAAAATCTTATCTCCATATATATTAAGCAAAGCTTCAAATGCTGAAGCTTCTTTATCCTTAAGTCCTTGTATCAAAGCTTTCTCGTCCAAATATTTACTCTCCATTCTCCTCCCCCTTTTTATTATGTATACACTTATATAGACAGCTATTTCAAGTAAAAAGTTACAAGAGATCCATAAAAAACCTAAGGTTTATTCCCTAGGTATTTTGTTATCATATTTATACCCTTTTTTATTTCGTAATTTAAAATTTTATAAGATACCTCACATAATCTGAATGAAAATCACCATTAAAACTCTTCAATTAATTCTTCTTAACTGCTATACTTATATATATAAATATTAATTGGGGGTATTACATTGATTGAATATAAAAAAATACCATATATACAGCTTATCCCTATCATTATAATCACTTTTGTTATTTACAGGATAGTAAATAACATTGAAAATATAGGTTCTATATTTCATAAAATTTCTTCTTTGCTTAGTTATTTTATTTGGGGTTTCGTTATAGCTTATTTACTTAATCCACTCATGGTGAGTATTGAAAAGAAAACAAAATTAAAAAGAGTTTATAGTATAAGCATAATTTATACATTATTAATAGGTATAATATTCCTTATTATCACTTTGGTCACTCCCAATCTTATTAAAAGTGCCGTAGATTTGTTTAATAATACTCCTCAATTTGCAGATAAAGCATATAATTGGTCTACTAATTTTTTATCTGAAAATGAACTATTAAACAAATTCGATATTACCTCTTATTTGAAAAGTTACCTTGCTACTTTTAATAAAGATATATCTACATATTTTACTCCAGGTTTACAAATTATAATTAATAATTTAATGGGTTTAAGTTCTTTCTTTATGAAATTAATGTCTGGCATAGTAATATCAATTTACTTTTTATCGGACAAAGAATCTATTATTTTCACCCTTAAAAGATTCATTTATTCTGTTTTAAGTAAAACTGCTGCTATTAAAATAGTTGATTTCGGAAAAATAGTTAATACTACTTTTAATAAATATTTTATTGGAAAAATAATTGACTCTATTATTTTTGGCACTATTACCTTTGTAGGATTTATGATATTAAAGATACCTTATGCGTTACCTTTTAGTTTATTTATTGGAGTAACAAATATGATTCCTTATTTCGGAAATATAATGGGGATGGTTCCTGCTGCTATAATAACACTATTCTTCAATCCAATAAAATCTGTTGAATTAGTGCTATTCATTATAACCTTAAGTAACATCGACGGATGGTTCATATCTCCAAAAATCATTGGAGATAAGGTAGGGCTTAGCCCACTACTTATAATACTAGGAATTGTTCTCGGTGGAGGGCTTTTCGGAATTTTGGGAATGTTACTCGGAGTCCCTAGTATAGCCTTAGTAAAGATCTTATTAGAAGATTTTATGAATAAAAGAATTAACGATAAACAAACTCAGTAAGTACAATAAAAAAACAGTTTATTTACAAAACATAGAAAATCAAATAAGGTTTAAAAATGCCGGCTAAGGTGATTAATATTCACCTTAGCCGGCTCTTAATATGTAACATACACCTATTCCATGCCCCTTCTTTTAGGAAACGCACATGGAACTTAGGTGATAACTACTTATATAAATCTAAGTTTAAGAGATATTATTCTTACTGGATAATATGCTAGCAGCAGTAATACTAAAAAAATCGTTCCTAACGACATGTACGCTGCACCATATACTATACAAAAAATTCCATCAAACACAGTTACTTTTCTTGCATCTGCTGTATTATATTTCTTTTTTGCATTTTCATATGAAGTTTCTTTACCAGGATATTTATTAAATACAATTGCATATATGCCAACGGCTACAATCAGTAGTCCAAATGTAATATTCGTTGGTGACATAAACGTCTCCCCCTTCTCTCTGCTTTTTTAACAGAGCTTTAGTACCATATTCCTCTTAGCCTAAATTTATTTTACATAAAAGGAATCAACATTTTTCTTAGTAACAATATCAACGCCTGTATCAACAAATGGTGGCAATGGACTTATACCTTTTTTCTTCCAATCCATTACAGGATTAATTAATCCATGTTGAAGTTGATATAAAAAATTCATAGACTGGAATCCCATAATATACGTACCCTGTGTTATGGATGCAGATATAATCCCTGATTTAATTGCGTCTAAGGTTCCCTTATCTGTATCAAAACTTACTATCTTTACCTGTCCTACTTTATTTGCTTCCTTAACTGCTGCAGCAGCACCAACCCCGCTGTTAGCTTCCGTACAAAAAACACCTTTAATGTTAGGATGTACTTGCAAAAAGCCAGAAAGCACCTTGGCCACTTCTGTTTGATCACCATTTCCATTGCCTATTTGAACAAGCTTTAAGTTTTTGTATTTTTTCTCAATTTCATTTTTAAATCCAGCAACTCTTTCCACATGATTAAGTTGAGTGGGCAATGTTAATATTACAACTTCTCCACCTTCAGGTCCCACCTGCTCGGCTAAAGCTTTCGCAGCCACCTCTCCAGCATATTCATTCCCAGTTCCAAGAAAGGAATATCTTCCACTATCTGGTGAATCAGCATCAAAAGTTACGATTGGAATACCTGCGTCCATAGCTACTTTAATAGGTGCTTTAAAGGCATCAGGATTAATGCAGGTTATTGCAATTCCAGCTGGCTTCTTTGCAATTATCTGTTCTAAAACCGTTACTTCCTCATTTACATCATATTGGATTCCACCTGTGTAAATTGTTTTTATTCCATAGAGCTTCCCTGCATCTTCAAAGCCTTTGTAGCAGCTTTTCCAATACTCTATACCGGATAAAAATGTTACCATATAGTATTCTTCATTCTTTTGTCCTACTAAAGGATTCGGTGAGGTATAATCCAAATCATTATTTTTTGCAACATTACATCCAGCCAAAATAGTAACCAATAAAACAAAAATTAAAACAACACTAGCACGATTTCTCTTGGTTTTATGCACCCTAAATTTCTCCCTTCAAAATTTCTTTTGATAAAAGGCAGTCTTTACATTGTTCTTCTAGCGGTTTAACAACATTCTAGAATCATTAAGTCTTCATGCTTACTGCGACTTTAATTCTTTTGCCTATTTTTGTGACTAACATAATCTATAGTTACTGCAGCAATAAGTATTACACCATTTATAAGATCCTGCCAATATACAGGTATATTTAATAGAATAAGACCGTTATTAATTAAATTTAGAAGGATAACGCCTAGTACTGCTCCTAAAATTGTTCCTTCGCCCCCACTTAAACTTACTCCGCCTATAATCGCTGCAGAAATACTTTTCATACTGACGTCAGCTCCGAGTCCAGCAGCAGGAGTTGCAACAGCAAATCTTGCCATACTTAATATTCCCGCTATACTTGCTAAGATAGATACAAATAAGTAAACACCCATTTTGATTTTAGCAGTATTGATTCCTGATAGAATTGCCACCTTTTCATTGCTTCCTGTATAAAAAACCATCCTTAAAGCTTCGGATTTTCTCATTATAAAATCGCCAACAATTGCGATTAATAAAAATATGATTACTATAAAGGGTAGCCCTAAAATTTTTCCTTGTCCTATAAATGTAAAAGACGCTGGAACACCTAAAAGAGATATAGGCGAACCTTGTGTCAATACATAAGCGCCTCCCCTGGCAATACCCATTACCGCAAGCGTAGTAATGAAGGGATTTAATCCTACCTTACCAATAAAGAAACCATTCACTAATCCACATAGCATCCCAACTACAAGGGCGATGCAACAGGCAATCCATATATTTATTCCTATGAGGTAGAGTGCTCCAGCGGTTACCCCACTTAGTGCCATTACTGACCCTACAGAGAAATCAAATCCCCCTGATACTAGGGCAATTGTCATACCTACCGCAACAATACCCTCCGCAGAAAGTCCTATAGCTGTAGACATTAAATTATCTACAGT
>JAKBFR010000177.1 GCA_021837545.1 Bacillota bacterium
GCCAAAATTTAAAAAGAAAAAAATTATTTTTATTGAAAAAAGAAGAAAAAGAAAACATCGCATCAATTATTGATAAACAAAAACAATTTTTAAATAATGAAGATTTAATTAAAACTGACCCTTTTTTAAGTAAATATTCTGATATGATGAAACTCAATCTTTGCAGCGATAATGCCTTTTATACTAATAATAACGATGTAACCATATTTACTGATGGCAAATCAAAATTTGATCAGCTTAAAGAAAATCTTAAAAATGCGAAAGTATATATCCACATGGAATATTATATATTTCAGAATGATAATTTAGGAAGAACTATTCTTGAAATTCTATCCAAAAAAGCTAAAGAAGGAGTCGAAGTAAAGTTACTTTATGATGGTATGGGATGCCTACGGCTACCTAAGTCTTTTTTCGATCCTTTAATTGAATCTGGCGGAAAAGTTGCTTGCTTCTTTCCACCATTTGTCCCTTATATAAATCTTAGAGTAAATTTTAGAAATCATCGTAAAATCTGCACTATTGATGGAGAGTATGCCTTCATAGGCGGCTTTAATGTTGGTGACGAATATCTAGGTCTTTCTAAAAAATTTGGTTTTTGGAGAGATACCCATTTATTCATACAGGGAGATGCAATAGATGCATTGGAATTGCACTTTTTAATGGACTGGAGATTTGCTGCAAATGAATACTCTGTTTTCGATAACAAATATTTTCCGCACAGAACCTACCTTGGAAAAACAGGTCTTCAAATAGTCTCAAGTGGACCCGACTCTACTTGGAGTTCTATTAAAAATGGGTATTTAAAAATGATTAATAAAGCTGAAAGAAATATTTATATAGAAACTCCTTACTTTATTCCAGATGACAGTATATTAGAGGCTTTAAAAATAGCTTCCTTGTCTGGAGTAGATGTACGTATAATTATACCCAGTAAACCAGATCATCCCTTTGTGTATTGGGCTTCTATTTCGTATATGGGAGAGTTATTAGAATCTGGTGTTAAATGTTATACCTACAATAAGGGGTTTATTCATAGTAAATTTCTTTCTATTGATCAGTCCGTAAGTTCTGTAGGAACAGCTAATCTAGATATTAGAAGCTTTACTTTAAACTTCGAAATTAATGCTTTTATATACGATAAAGAAATAACCTCTAAATTAGAAGATTTTTTTATTGATGATTTAAAATTTTGTGATGAACTAACTCTTGAAAAATATATTAATAGAAGCCCTAGTGTTAAATTCAAAGAATCCGTTTCAAGATTGCTTTCTCCTATACTATAATAGAAAAAAAGCTGGAAATGATTTTCAGCTTTTTTCCTTAGTTCAATATACGGTTATTGTTTAAACTATTTCTTTTTAACCAGAAGATACACTCCTACAAATACAAAAAGTACTGGCACAAAGTATGTCCCTATACTCTGCTTTATAAAATCATATATTGCATTATTAGGAAATAGTTTATTTATAATTGAAAGAATACCTATTATCACTAGTGCCCAACCTACGATTAATCCACTTCTATCTCTCATATTTTTTGTAGTGCTATCACTTAAATTTTCTTTATTATTTAAATAATGATACTTACTAAATATAAAGTCAGAGTCATTTACAAATTCGCCCCTATCAAGCTTACGTGCTATATTGAACGTGTCAAAGAATAAATAGAACCAAAGTGGGATTAGAATTACGCTTGTTAATCCACCTAACCCAATAAAGCTAAATAATGGCTCTATCAAGAAAAATATAACCATTGCTTGTATTCCTTTTTTTATTAGCCCTAAGTACATATACCCAAGCCCAGGTACTAAAGATGCTATAAAAGTTAAAAAACTACTTCTTTTTTGCACTATATCCATCTCCTATCAAATGTTTTAAAATATCCATATTTTCATTATACTTATATTGCATAGCCATAATTTCTGTTTTAAATGTGTATTGTGTTTTAATTATCTTATATTGTAAATTTGTACTAACTATCATTATCATAGTCAGTCCTGCAACAATTAAAGACATTGCAGGGATGTTTATTGAATTCTTTTTATTTATTTGCAACTTATCCATTAACTTTTCATTATAATTGCTGCTTAGCTCACATTCTTCAAAGGAATTTAGTATTAGTCTATCTAAATCATCCCACTTTTCTTGCATATTGTGATATCCTCCCTTTGAATTTTTACCCTCAATTTTTGTTTTGCCCTATAAATTCTTCCTTCTATAGTTTTTTGAGGTACATTTAAAACTCTAGATATTTCCTTTTGATTTAAACCTATATAATAATATAGTACTACAGCTTCTTTCAAATCTCGCGGAAGGCTACTAATACATTGCCTAATGTAATTTTTTTCGTCTATGTCACATTCCTTCTGTTCAATATTAGTACTAAAAAGTCCAGTTAAAAAGCCCTTTAGACTTCTCTTTCTCTTATAATCTAAAGCTTTTGACATTGATATTTTATAAATATACGTGGATAAGGAACATTCCTCTCTAAATTTCACAATATTCTTATACAAGGTAATAAATACCTCTTGGGACAAATCTTCAGCTTCAAAATAATCCTCAGTATATGCATAACATAATGATATAACTTTTCTCTTGTATTCATTTACTATTTCAATAAAGCACTCATTGTCCTTATTCCTGAGCCTTTCTACTATTTGATGCTCTCCCAAAGGCAAATCACTCCTGACTATCAACACTCACTACCCCATTATTAACATCAACTTTAACTTTACCTTCTCCAGTTCCAACTTTTGTTGATATTCCTCCATTTATCTTTTTATCTCCATTTACTGTACATACTCCACTGTTTACATCTGCTTCTACATTTAAGTTTTTATCCTCTGTGTATATAGTAATCTTACCATTACTTGCATCGATATTTATATCTTTACAAAGTTTATTTCTAAAATATATATTAGCATTTGAAACGTTTATATTACTTTTTTCAATATCTCCCTCTAAAGAAATATTTGCATTGCTTGCATCAATATCTATATTGGATTTTATATTTGAATCAATAGTCTTCACTTGACAATTAGCAGAGTCGATTTTCAAATCATATCCATCAGGTATATATATATATGCCTTAACTTGTTTAATATAACTTTCTTTAATATTAACCTCATACCCCTCCATGGTTTTTTGCTCAGATATTTTATAGTCATTGACTGAGCTATTTTCTTTCATGTAAACATCTGCTTCAATTTTTATATTTTGGTCTTCTGATTTACAAATCTTAATATCCGCATTAGAAGCTTTAAATACAAGTCTATTGCCATTTATAGATAAGGTTTTGGATGTACTTACCTTTTTTGAATCGTTTAAAGTCCCAATTTGAAAACTCCCATCGCTAAATTCAATGCCAGACCCAATTCCATCTATTATGCTTCCAAATTTTCCTGACAAATTAATGAATATATTTATACCTAAATACAGAAGTATGATTAAGATTGTAAAGTAGTTAAACTCCGTTCTATTTCCCTCTTGTCTCCTAGTAACCTGGATTAATATCTCTACTCCAAGTAAAATAAAAATTCCTGGCCACCATATAAAGATTTGCTTGCCCAGCTCTGGATTATTCATATTTATAATCATCCAGATACCTAGAAAAATTAGCCCTACTGAAGAAGTGATCGTACCTATTTTCCTCATAAAAGTCCTCCTTAAATTTAGTTCTCATATGTTTAGACGTATACACTTTGAAAAATCCCACAAACTTTTTAATGTTTGTGGGATTTTTTATTTGATTAATATTGCATCACTGCATGTGATGATTTGATAAATTTTTAAAGTGTAATAAAGAAAGGTACAAATATCATCATAGTTAGCATTGTATCTAGTGCTAATGCTATGCCAAATTTACTAATTGCCATTCCTTCTAAGTCTTCTTTGTAAAGGTTATAACCAAATGAATAGCATATTGTGCTTATAACTACACTAGTTAATATTGCAACCCATTTGTGACTTAAGATTTGTGGAAGTAAATACAGATTATCTCCATAAGAATTACTTAATATAACTGACATTTTTAGTACGAAGCTTATAAAAGAAATAAGTAAGAAATATAATTTCTTTTTTTTATCGGAAAAATTATAAGAAAAAAAGGTCATAATAGATATTAAAAGTGCTGCAGGTATTATCCATTTAATAGGATATATTATATAAACTAAACTATACATAAATCCCTGGAGAGTATTTAGTGTTGCCTGTTTTTTTTCTATAGGTAAATGGATATTATTTACCTTCTTGAATTGATCATTTTGTGATGCTAGGTAGACTCCATATTCACCCGGTTTATTATAACTGCAATATGCAATTGTATCTCCACTTATTGCAGGATAAGTAGTTAAGCCAGATAGTCTAGATACATAGTTATAGTTAGCTACCTTATTGTCCTTTAAAATAAAATCAACTATACTCTGCTGCCAGTCTTTAACCCCAAATATTCTATTGGTTGTGGCAAAAAATCTAGCCCCTTCTTTGGAATTGGCCCCAACCACATTATATACAAGTTTACTACTATTATAAATATAAAATTCA
>JAKBFR010000033.1 GCA_021837545.1 Bacillota bacterium
CTCTCTACTATGATCTGTTCCTGGCATTGTAGGATCACAACCATGATCTGCTGTTATAAATAAAATATCATTATCTCTCATTGCATCTATAATTTCTTTAAGTCTTACATCGAATTCTTCTAACCCTTTTGCATAAGCTTTAAAATCATTACGATGTCCCCACTTCATATCAAAGTCAACAAGATTAGTGAATATTAATCCTTTATTATATTGTTTCATATACTCTAAAGTTTTGTTTACGCCGTCCATATTATCTTTAGTATGAACTGCCTCAGTAATTCCTTGGCCACAGAAAATATCTTCTATCTTTCCAACTCCAATTACATCTAAACCCTTTTTCTTTATTTTATTTAAAACAGTATCATAAGGTGGTATTAATGAGAAATCTCTTCTATTTGGTGTTCTAGTGAAATTTCCAGGCTCTCCAACAAAAGGTCTTGCTATTACTCTTGCAACAGAATGTTCTCCATCTAGCATCTCTCTTGCTATTTTGCACATTTTATATAATTCATCCAATGGAACTACTTCTTCATGAGCAGCTATTTGAAATACGCTATCTGCTGAAGTATAAACAATAACACTTCCATTTTTCATTTGTTCTTCACCGAGCTCATCTAATACCGCTGTACCTGATGCAGGTTTGTTCCCTATAACTTTTCGACCAGTTAGCTTTTCAAACTTCTCTATAATGATGCTTGGAAATCCCTTTGGATAAGTTGGGAATGCTACTTCTGAAACAACTCCACCCATTTCCCAATGACCAGTTGTTGTATCTTTACCATTAGATGCTTCTTTAAATCTAGCATAACATCCTATTGGTGCTTCACATTTTTCTACCCCCTTAATATTGTTAATGTTTCCAAGTCCTAGATTAACCATGTTAGGTATATTTAATCCGCCTACCGCTTTAGAAATATTTCCTATTGTATTTGCACCAACATCTCCAAATTTTTCAGCATCCGGCATTTCTCCCATACCAACACTATCTAAAACTATCCATATAACTCTATCTATCATTTGCAAATTCCTCCTTAAGTGATAAGTAAGACTCTAAATTTTATATTTGGCTAGTCGAACTTAGTTAAATTACGCATGTAATTTAACTTCCTTTTCATATTTGATACTGTTCTTACTCAGCGAACGTATATACGTAGTTGAGTCTAGCTTCCTTATACATTGTAAATTATTTTACTATCCCATAAACTAATGGAACCGCTTCCCTATTTTCCCTCGTTATGTGATAGCTTTCAATTATATCCTTAGTTGCCTTTTCTATTTTGCCTTCATTGTTTGCATGGATATAAGCTAAAGTTTCATCTTTAGATACTTTATCTCCTCTTTTTTTATTTAAAACTATTCCAACAGCTAAATCTACCTTATCTTCTTTTGTAGCTCTACCTGCTCCAAGTTCCATTGCAATAAGACCTATATGTTGTGAATCTATTTTTGACACATAACCCTCTATTACACTTTTAACTTCTACAATATAGTTTGCTTTTGGTAAAAGTTCCGTATTATCAACTTGGTTTGGATTTCCACCTTGAGATGAAACGAATTCCTTTAACTTTTTTAATGCTGATTTATCTTCTATAACTTTAAGTAACATTTTTCTAGCTTCTTCAATAGTTTCAGCTTTCTTTGCAAGTACGACCATGTTACTTCCAAGAGTTAAACATAGTTCTAACAAGTCTTTTGGTCCGACACCATTTAATGTATCTATTGCCTCTTTAACTTCTAATGCATTTCCTACTGCAAAACCTAAAGGTTGGTCCATATCAGACATTACAGCAACAGTATTTCTGTGAACGTTTTTACCGATGCTAACCATAGCTTCTGCAAGTTTTTCAGCATCTTCAAAAGATTTCATAAAAGCACCATCACCAATTTTTACATCTAATACAATGGCATCTGCTCCTGCTGCAATTTTTTTACTCATTATACTTGATGATATAAGTGATATATTTTCAACTGTAGCTGTAACATCTCTTAATGCATATAATTTCTTATCTGCTGGTGCTAAATCTGCAGTTTGACCCATTATAGCTATCTTATTATTATTTACATTATTTATAAATTCATCTTCACTTATTTCAACTGAAAAACCTTCAAAAGATTCTAGTTTATCTATTGTCCCACCAGTATGTCCAAGCCCTCTACCTGACATCTTTGCAACTGGAATTCCAAGTGCTGCAACCATTGGTGTAAGAACAAGAGTCGTTGTATCTCCGACTCCGCCTGTACTATGTTTGTCAACTTTTATTCCGTCTATATTTGATAAATCAAGAACATCACCTGAATTTACCATTGCCATAGTAAGATCTGACGTTTCTCTCATATTCATTTTTTGAAAACAAATTGCCATGAGTAGCGCAGATACTTGATAATCTGGAATATTACCATTTGTATAATTTTCAATAAAAAAATTTATTTCTTCTGTAGTAAGTTCCATTCCAGATCTCTTTTTACCTATAATATCAACCATTTTCATAAAATCACTCCTTCTTTCAATTTTCAATGCTCAATTGTCAATTAAGGATGAAATTACTTCGTAATTTCTTAAATATAAATTTTGAAAAGCCTTTTGCTTTTCTCCTTAATTGAACATTGACAGTTAATCATTGATCATTGTGCATTTATCATTTTATTTTTTTGCTTTCACTAACAATTGCAATCCCTGCACTAGCACCAATTCTGCTTGCTCCTGCATTTACCATTTCCATAGCAGTTTTGTAATCTCTAATTCCGCCAGATGCTTTTACTCCTAACTCTGAACCTACAGTTTTTCTCATTAAAGCGATGTCTTCTTTTGTTGCTCCACCAGTTGAAAACCCTGTTGAAGTTTTAACAAAATCAGCTTTAGCTTCCTTAGATATTTCACACGCTTTAACTTTTTCGTAATCTGTTAATAAACATGTTTCAATTATTACCTTAACTATTGCTTTTCCTTTAGCAGCATTTACAACTGCTTCTATATCTTCTTTAAAAAGATCATAATTCTTTTCTTTTAACGCCCCAACATTTATAACCATATCTATTTCATTTGCACCATTTTTAATAGCATCAGTTGTTTCAAACGCCTTAGCTTCTTTTGTCATAGCTCCTAATGGAAATCCCACGACTACACAAGTTTTAACATCACTTCCTGCAAGTTCAGTACTAACCAACTTTGCATAACTTCCATTTACACAAACAGATGCAAAGTTATATTCTTTAGCTTCGGTGCAAAGCTTTTTTACATCTTCTCCTGTCGCCTCTGGTTTTAATATTGTATGATCTATATATCTTGCTATATCCATTTCAAATCTCTCCTTTAATTAATTATATTTAGAAAAGCCAAAGGCTTTTCATCCTTAATTGTTAACTGTTAATTGAGTTAACTATCTTTTTCCCGAATCAAAAGGTTCGCCTTCTGCCTTCGGTGCTTTTGATGATTTTGAGAACAAAACAAGTGCAATCAAAGTAATTACATAAGGGAATGTTTTTAATACTACTGGTGGAATTGAACCAAGTGCTGGAATAACTTGTGATACATTTGCAACTGTTGTTGCGAATCCGAAGAATAATGTAGCTGCAAGAATTCCAAGTGGTTTCCATTGACCAAAAATTAATGCTGCTAATGCTAAGAATCCGAGACCAGCAACATTTCCATTAAATTCTCCTGAGTATGTTACAAGTATTATTGCTCCAGCTAGTGAAGATAATCCTCCTGATAATAATACACCTATATAACGCATGCGATAAACATTTATTCCTGCTGCGTCAGCTGCTTGAGGATGTTCTCCACAAGCTCTTAATCTTAAGCCAAACCTTGTTTTATATAGCAAGAAAATACTTATTAACAATATTGCAATTGCAATCCATGTAGTAATATATGTTTTTTTGAAAAATAAATCACCTAATATAGGTATTTGTGATAAAACTGGAATGTCTTTTTGGAAAAAACCTGATCTAATTCTTATATTTCCACTCCCTGCAATAGTTCTTGCTAAAAATATAGTTAAAGCTCCTGCAATCATATTTATAGCTGTACCACTAATTACTTGATTTGCATTCAAATTTATACTTGCAAATGCATGTAAAAGTGAAAATAGCATTCCAACAATAACTGCTACAATTAATCCTATCCAAAGAGGAAGATTACTACTTGGATCAAATACATTTTGCAATTTGAAAATTGTTAACGCTCCAGAAAATGAGCCTATAATCATAAATCCATCAAGTCCAATGTTAATTACTCCACTTCTTTCACAATATAATGCTCCAAGTGCAGTCATAAGTAAGGGAACAGTATATGCAATAGCATATGGAAAAATTTGCTGTATTATTGCCCACATATTACTTCTCCTCCTTATTATTGATTTCTTCTATATTGATTATTTTTTCAGTACTATCTGCTTTCTCTATATTTTTTGTTTCTTCTACATCATTTAATGCTGTTTCATCATTTGCATTTTCTGATGGTAATATACCAGAACCACTAGTACCTGCTTTTTTTGCATTTGCAATAGCTCTTTTATGTTTTAGCTTATTTACTATTATTGGGACTGCTGCACTTATTGCTGCAAAATATATTATAATTGCAATTATTGTATCTGCTATTTCTGGTGGAATACTAGTATTTGCATTCATAAAGCCTTTACCAGAGTACAATAATCCAAAGAATATAGCTGAAATAAATATACCTACTGGATTATTTGCACCAAGCAGAGATACAGCTATTCCATCAAATCCTTGAGATGGCATTACACCAATTTGCATATTAGATGCATTTCCTATATATTGAGTCACTCCAGCAAGTCCTGAAAGAGCTCCTGAAATCATCATTGCAACAATTATATTTTTATTTACAGACATACCCGCATATTCTGCTGCATCTCTATTAAATCCTACAGCTTTTAATTCATAACCTAAAACTGTTTTGTTTAATATAAATCCTATAACAATAACAGCTACAATAGCAATAAGTATTCCTAAGTTAATGTAAGAACCAGAAAATAAATCTGTAATCCAAGTCGTTTTTAATGATGCTATATCTGGAATATTTTTTGATTCTGTTTCACTTGATCCTTTAAAATAAGCTGGTATTGCATAATATACTATCCAATAACAAGTCCAATTCATCATAATTGAAGATACAACTTCATTTACATTAAACTTAGCTTTTAATAATCCAGGTATAAATGCCCAAATTGCTCCAGCTATACTTCCTACAATTATCATAGCTAATAGCAATATAGGTCGTGGCAAACTTGCATTATATGTTAATCCTACAGTTGTAGCACAAAATCCACCAAAAAGCATTTGTCCAGGTGTTCCAATATTAAAAAGTCCTGTTTTAAATGCAAATCCTACTGAAAGTCCAGTAAGTATTAAAGGAGTTGCTGTTGCTAATGTATCACCAATTCTAGATACATTCATTAATCCACCTTTGAATAGATAAGCATATCCATCTATTGGATTATCTCCAATACTAAACATTAAAATTGCTCCTGCAATCAATCCTAATATAACTGCAAGTATAGAATTCAAAGATTCCTTCTTATTCATGCTTCGTTCCTCCTTTTTGAATTCCAGCCATCATTAATCCAATTTCATTCTCGTTTGTTTCTGAAGCATTTACTGTTCCGATTAATTCTCCACCATTAATAATCGCAATTCTGTCAGATAAATTCATAACTTCGCTAAGTTCCAAAGATATAAGAAGTACTGCTTTTCCTGCATCCCTTTGTTCAATAAGTCTTTTATGAATATATTCTATAGATCCTACGTCAAGACCTCTAGTTGGTTGAACCGCAATTAACAATTCGGGATTTAATTCAATTTCACGACCAATTATAGCCTTTTGTTGATTCCCACCTGACATTGTTCTTGCCATTGATGCTCCACCTTGACCTGATCTTACATCAAATTCTTCTATTATCTTTTCTGCATAATTGTGTATAGCATCCTTTTTTAATAAGCCATGCTTTGAAAATGGTTCTCTATCATAAATTTCTAGTACCATATTATTTTCAATCGTATAGTCTAATACTAATCCTCTTTTTTGACGGTCTTCTGGAATATGTGCTATTCCGGTATCAATACGCTTACGTATAGACATATTAGTTATATCTTCATTTTTATAATATACTTTTCCTGACTTTGCAATTTTCATCCCTGTAATAGCTTCAATTAATTCTGTTTGCCCATTACCTTCAACTCCTGCAATTCCAAGAATCTCACCTGCTTTAACTTCTAAAGAGAAATTTTTAAGTCCAAGAACCTTCTTATTATTCATAACAGAAAGGTTTTCTATTTTTAAAACTACCTCCCCAGCTTCCTTTTCTTTCTTATCAACTTTAAAGCTTACAGGCCTTCCAACCATCATTTCTGCCATTTTTTGTTCTGATGTAGTCTTTACATCTACGCTTGCTATATATTTTCCACGTCTAATAACTGTGCAACAATCTGCAACAGCTTTAATTTCCTTAAGTTTATGAGTTATTATTATAATTGACTTACCTTCTTTAATAAGGTTTTTCATAATTTTCATAAGTTCTTCAATTTCTTGCGGTGTAAGTACTGCTGTAGGTTCATCTAAGATTAACACTTCAGCATCTCTGTAAAGCATCTTTAGAATTTCCACTCTTTGTTGCATTCCAACAGAAATGTCTTCTATTTTTGCATATGGATCAACTTTTAGTTCATATTTATTAGATAATTCTTGTATCTTTTGTGCTGCACTTTTAATATCAATTACTAATCCCTTTTTAGGCTCACAGCCTAAAATTATATTTTCAGTTACAGTGAAATTTTCTACTAATTTAAAATGTTGATGGACCATTCCTATTCCTAAATCATTTGCAACATTAGGATTAGATATTTTCACTTCTTTCCCTCTTACCTTTATAATTCCCTCTTCTGGCTGATACATTCCAAAAAGTACTGACATTAGTGTTGATTTACCTGCTCCATTTTCACCAAGCAGTGCATGAATCTCACCCTTTTTTAATCTAACAGTAATGTTATCATTAGCCACTATTCCTGGGAACTCTTTACGAATATTTAGCATTTCAACTACATATTCCATAATTAGACTCCTCCTTATTCAAATTACAATTAATTTACATATAATCCATAATACACAATGAAGGATGACATTCTTAGCAACCATTAATCTATTAAGAAAAAGTGCATAGAATACATCCTCCATTTAATGTTTTATATAATCTTAATTAAATTATTTTTATAAAATTTAATCTCAAAGATTATTTAATTAATGACTTATCATCGTTGTTGTCTTTAACTTTGATCGATCCATCTTTAAGTTTCGCAGATAAATCTTGAACTGCTTTAGTTGTTGCATCACTTAAATTAGGATTTTTTTCTGGAATACCAACGGCATCCTTTGTGATATCAAATATTAATTGTTTACCACCAGGGAAGTTTCCTTCTTTTAGTGCTTTTACCATGCTATAACTTGCTGTGTCTACTTTCTTTATAGCTGAAGTAAGAATTACTGACTTACCATCTGCTCCTACACCGTCTTCATATTGGTCTTTATCAACACCAATTACCCAAACTTTTTTTCCTGTAGCAACTCTTGCCTTAGCTTCTGTTATAGCTCCATTACCAACTCCACCAGCTGCACAGAATATAGCTTTAACTCCTCTATCATACATTTGAGCAGCAATTTGTTGTCCTGCTGCTACATCATTAAACGTACCTTGATATATTACATTTTCTGGTTTTAATGACATTTTAGTTCCTAACTTTTCATTAGCATAAGCAACTCCTTGTTGGAATCCCCAGTTAAACTTTTGAACTGCTGGAATTTCCATACCACCAATAAAACCTAGTTCTCCGTCTTTAAGTTCTACTGCGGTTGCAACTCCTGCTATAAATCCAGCTTGATGTTCAGCAAATAAAATAGAAACAGTATTATCTCCTATTTTTTCTGTTGGCTTATCAGCTCCATCATTTGGAGTACCATCAATTAAAACAAAATGTGCATCTTTATATTTGTCTTGTGCTTTAAAAATAGCTGTTTGAAAGTTGAATCCTGGAGTAGCTATAAACTTAAATCCAGAATCATAAAGATTTCCAATTTCCTTTAAATAATCTGCTTCTGTTTGACCAGTTGGTTTTAAATATTTAGTTTCTGTACCTAATTCAGTTTCAGTCTTCTTTAAGCCTTCCCAAGTACCTTGATTAAATGACTTATCGTCTATTGTTCCAGAGTCAGTTACCATACCTACTTTGATTTTTTCTTCTTTGCTAGCTTTATCCCCAGTACTTGATGAACTTCCACAACCAGCGAATAATGTAACTGTTATTGCTGAAACTGCTAATAATGATAATAATCTCTTTTTCATTATCTTTCCTCCTAAATATAATATTTTTGAATGTGCCTAATATTCAAAATCACGAATTATGTTTTCATGATCTAAATTTAGCAAAGTAGCTATTGTTCCTATTATTTCTTTTATTTATACTATGTTATTTTAATATTATAAACTCTATTTAAATTTCGCATACCCCTTTGTATACTACTTATAACTTTTTTTCTGAACCTTTAATTATTATTTGTGGTGCAATAATCAATCTTCTTACACTAGTATTATCAGTATTGCTTATAATATCGCAAAGCATATCCATTGAAGCCTTACCTAGTTCAATTGGACAATCCTCCATATATGTAATGTTCAGTCCTACTATATCTAAAAGATCAATTTTATCAAAGCCAACTATAGCTAAATCTTTAGGTATATTTTTATTTTTTTCATTTAATGCTTTTATTACTCCCATAGTCATCATATTGCTACAAATTACTAAAGCTGTTGGCGGGTCTTTTTCTTCAAATATATTTTTAGTTAATTCATATGCCTTATCTAATTTGAAATCTCCATAATAAATGTATTTATTCTTAAAAGGAATATTGTTTTCTTTTAATGCTTTTCTATATCCTTCTAATCTATCCGCTATTGGTTCTGAGCTTAATAAGCCTGCCATAATACCTATTTTAGTATGGCCTTCTTTAATCAATAAGTTTGTTGCATCAAATCCACCTTTTATATTATCTACAAAAACTCCATTTAATTTGGTAAACTTAATATCTGCTGAAACTAAAATTATTGGGATGTTTAAATTATTTATTGTTTTTATATAAGTTTCATTGAACTTTTCTTCACCAAAGCCTGGAGTCATTATAATTCCTTTAATTCTTTGTTCCCTTAATAGATTAAGAGCACGTACTTCTTTATCTAAATAATTATCTGTATTAAATAAAATTATATTCAAATTATTTTTTTCCGCAATATCACTTATTCCTTTTATAATTTCTCCAAAATAAGCATTAGTTATATCTGGGACTATAACACCTATTGTATTAGTTTCACTTTTTGATAAACTTCTAGCAATTGCACTAGGCGCATAATTCCTATCTTTTATTACGTCTAATATCCTTTGTTTCGTTTCTTCTTTTACATATCCCGAATTATTAAGAACTCTTGAAACTGTAGCTGATGATACTTTTGCTTCTTTTGCAATATCACTTATCGTTACTGACAAAAAATCACCCCATTGCAATTTTTTTTAGAAAATTAAATCATATTTCTTAATCTTTCAAGTAATCTTTGAAATTCGACTTCTTAATTTTCAATTTCAAATTATCTTGTTAATAAATTCGAATAAACATGGTATCGCTTCCATATTCATAATAATATATTAGTAATATGATGTCAATATTCCTAATATATTCACATTATATTATATTCAATTATATTTTTTCTATCATATCTGATATGGCTCCATTTTAGGCAATTCTACATAATCTATAGTATTAATATTATTACATATTTTTTTATAAATATATTTTCTTCACCTTGAATTCGAAATAAAAATAGAGCAATTCAAAAGTTCAGTCTTCACTTTTGGTTGCTCTATTTCTTATAATATTATTTTAAAGTATTAACAAATTTCTCTATTCTTTTCAATGATTCAATAATATCATCCATAGAAGAAGCATAACATACTCTTATAAATCCTTCTCCACAATCACCAAATGCATTGCCTGGAACAACTAAAACTTTTTCATTTACAAGTAATTGTTCACAGAACTCATCTGAAGTTATCCCTGTAGATTTAATGCTCGGGAATATATAAAATGCTCCAAGTGGTTCAAAACAATCTAATCCGATTTTTCTAAATCCATCTAATAAAACCCTTCTTCTCCTATTATATTCTCTGCACATTTCATTTACACTATCGTCCCCTTTTTTCAATGCTTCAATAGCTGCATATTGAGCTGTTGTTGGAGCACTCATAATTGCATATTGATGAATTTTCTTCATTTGACTTATCAATGTAGGATGGCCACATAAATATCCTAATCTCCACCCTGTCATTGCGTAAGATTTAGAGAATCCATTTATAACTAAAGTTTTATCTTTCATTTCTGAGAAAGATGCTATTGAAACATGTTTTTCTCCATAACAAAGTTCTGAGTATATTTCATCAGAAATTACAATGATATTTTTATCTTTTAAAACTTCTACTATTCCTGCAAGTTCATCTCTTGTCATTATTGCGCCTGTTGGATTATTAGGAAAAGGTATTATAACTACCTTTGTATTTTTCGTAATAGCTGCTTCTAGCGCCTCTGGTGTAAGCTTAAATTCATCTTCTGCTTTAAGATCTAATACTTTAGCAGTTGCTCCAGTAAAAGCTGTACATCCTTTATAAGCAACAAAGCTTGGCTCTGGAACTATAACCTCATCGCCTGGTCCAACTAAAGCTCTAAGCGCTATATCAATTCCTTCACTTCCTCCAACAGTAACTAGTATTTCATCTTCCGGACTATAATTAAGATCAAATCTTCTATGAAGATATTTTGATATCTCATTTCGGAGTTCAATAAATCCTGCATTTGAAGAGTAATGTGTATGTCCTTGTTCTAAAGAATAAATACCAGCTTCTCTTACATTCCAAGGAGTAACAAAATCTGGTTCTCCAACACCAAGGGAAATTACATCATCCATTTCATTTATAATATCAAAATACTTTCGTATCCCTGATGGAGGCATATCTTTAACATAATCTAAAATCATATTCTCTAGTATCATATAAATATTGCCTCCCTATCTTCTATTTTCTTTTCTTTAAATATCGTTCCATGATCTTTATATTTTTTTAATACAAAATGAGTACCAGTACTTAATACATATTGTTGCACAGCAAGCTTTTCAGATACAAAAAGTGCTACTTCCTTCATGGTTTTTCCTTCAACAATGACTGTTAAATCAAATCCTCCAGACATTAAATAACATGCCTTAACCTGTGAAAATTTATATATCCTTTCCGCAACTTTATCAAAACCTTCTCCTCTTTGAGGTGTTATCTTAACTTCAATTAAAGCTGTAACTGTTTCACTCCCTGTATTCTCCCAATTTATAAGAGTTGTATAACCAGCTATTATGCTCTTTTCTTCATAATCTCTAATTGCCTCTCTAACTTCATCAACAGTCTTACCCACCATAATAGCTATTTGTTCATCAGTATATCTACTATTTTTTTCTAAAATCTCAAGTATTTCCTCCATTGAAAATGACCTCCTTATTTTTAAGTATAAAAAAAGCTCCCATCCCAAACAAGGGACGAAGGAACTACTTCGCGGTACCACCCTAATAAACAATATAAATATTATTCACTCAGCTAGAGTAAAATATATTACTCCACCCCTATAACATGAGGATCACGTTATAGCCTAATTAAAAATCATCATTAAAATAAAAATAACTAATCCTTTAGAAATTTTTATTTTAAATTTTTATTTTTCAGCTATAAAATTCAAAGGCTGCTTCTATAAAGCTTACTTACTAGATTTCCACCAATCTCTAGCTCTCTATAAAGTTTACTTAATATACTACTCCTTATCACTATCTTTAAAACATTATTCATATATGTTAATTTGATACTTTTAAATCTTTCTTTATATTATACTCGCAACAGTATAATAAATTCAATATAATTTTCATATTTTTTTGATTATATATCTTGAAATTTACAATTTAAACTTAAAAGGTCATACCTTCGATTATTTCAAATTATATATATTTAAAAGAGCCATAAGATATCTTCTCATGACTCTTTGATAAGGCATCTTAGTGCTTATCTTCTGTTGTTTTGTTGTTTTCTAGCTCTTCTACAATCAGCACATCTTGTTGGCTCATTTTCAAATCCTTTTTCTTTGTAGAATTCTTGTTCTCCTACAGTAAAAATAAATTCATCGCCACAATCTTTGCATATTAATTTCTTATCTTCCATTATAATGTTCCATTGCCAAAGTCATAAAATAACTTTGCAACAGCTCACCTCCTATTTTAGTTTAGATAATTTTTCGTATCATTTATATATTATCCCTTATTTTAAGAATTTTATTCAAAGTTAACTGTGAATTACTAATTTAAAATTTTCATCTATTAAATTAATATCACACTTTCCCCCATCACTCAATTGACCAAATAAAATTTCATCAACTAGTAGTGGTTTTATTTTTGAAGCTATAATTCTAGCAATTTCTCTAGCTCCAAATTCTTCCGATGTTCCCGTTTTAGCAACATAGTTAACACATTCTTTACTAAACTCAATTTCAATATTTTTACTAGCTAGTTTAATTTTAAAATCATTCAATTGCTTTATAGCAATGTTTATTGCCATAGAATCATTCATGCTATTAAAGACTATTATCTTATCTAATCTATTTCTAAATTCAGGTGTAAAGAATTTCTTTACTTCTTCCATTATAGCTTCGCCTTTAACTTCTCTTTCTCCAAATCCTATAAGTTTTTTACCTATATTTCTTGCTCCTGCATTAGAAGTCATTATTATAATTGCATTTCTAAAATCAGCTTTTCTGCCTTTATTATCAGTAAGCGTTGCATAATCCATCACTTGAAGTAACACATTTAATATATCTTCATTAGCTTTTTCTACCTCATCTAGTAACAATACGCAGTGTGGATTTTTTCTTACAGCATCTGTAAGCAATCCGCCCTCTTCATATCCTACATATCCCGGAGGCGATCCTATAAGTTTTGAAGCTGCATGCTTTTCAGCATATTCACTCATATCAAATCTAATTAATTCTATTCCAAGTTTTTTAGAAAGGCATCTTGCAATTTCAGTTTTCCCAACTCCTGTAGGTCCAACAAAAAGCATGGACGCAACTGGTTTATCTTCCTCATTCAAACCTGATCTAGACATCTTTATACATCTTACAACTTCTTCAATTGCCTTATCCTGTGAAAAAATATTTTCCTTTAAGCTATCTTCTAAGTATTTCAAAGAACTTATTTCACTGCTTTCTACAGTTTGCTTCGGAATACTACAAACCTTTGATATTATTTCTTCAATAACTTTTCTATCGATTATAATTTTCTCTTCAAAATTTTCATTTTTCATGCGAGCATAAGCTCCAGCTTCATCTATAATATCTACGGCTTTATCTGGTAAATATTTATCATTAATATACTTATCACTTAAAGTTACTGCATCACTTATGGCATCCTCTGTATAACTAACATTATGATATTCTTCATAATTTTCCTTAAGTCCATTAAGTATCTCTATTGCTTCTTTAATTGAAGGTTCCTTAACATCTATTGTTTGAAATCTTCTACTTAATGCTTTATCCTTTTCGAAGAACTTTTTGTATTCATCAAAAGTGGTTGCTCCAATAAATCTAATTCTGCCTTCTGTCAAATAAGGCTTTAATAAATTAGATGCATCTAAAGCCCCACCATTTAATGATCCTGCACCAACTATGTTGTGAATTTCATCTATATAGACTATTGGCTTATGTTGTTTTCCAATTAAGTCCAAAATTCTTTTTATTCTTTCCTCAAAGTCTCCTCTGTATTTAGTTCCTGCAATTACTGCCCCTATATCTAAAGAAAACATACAACTTCCCTTTAATTTTTCTGGAACCTTATCTTCACTTATTAGTCTTGCAAGACCTAAAGTAATGGCAGTCTTACCAACTCCAGATTCTCCAACATGAATAGGATTATTTTTTATCCTTCTACAAAGTATTTGAATACTTCTATCTAGTATATCTTTTCTTCCTATTAATGGATCACTATTTTCTTCCTTAGCTTTTTCAATAAGATTTATTGTAAACTTATTAAGAAATGCATCTTCTTTTTTCTTCTTGTCTTTTTCTTGACTTTCTTGATCTACAAGTCCTTCTGTATCTTCATCAAAATTTTCTTTTGTTTCATCTTCATAAGAATTCTGATTATCATCATCTATATTATGACACAACAAATATAGCAAGTCTCTTCTTGTAACACCTTCTTGTTCTAAATAATAACGAGCATAACTATCTTCTAAATTAAAAATTGCTGAAAGTATATGGTCTATGCCTATAGCATCTTTTTGACTATAGTGAATTTGTTCATTAGCATTTAAAATAACCTTTTGAAATTCAATGCTTTCTTGTGGCTCTCCTTCACCAATTTTATTTATATATGTTTTTATATACGTAGTTAAATTATATCTTAAGTTTTCTAAACTTCCACCACATTCTCTAATAGCATACTCCACGTTTCCATCAAATGTTGCTGCATATAGTAGATGTTCTGGTGTAATATATTCACTGTTCTTATTTTTTGCTTCTTTATATGCTTTAAGTAATATTGAATTAACTTCATTAGTAATTTTCATATTCTATGCCTCCTCTACAGTAAGCTTGAATGGAAATCCATTTTCCTTAGCCATAGACATTGCTGTATAAACTTTTGTAATCGCAATGTCATGGCTATATATTCCAGCTACTCCTTTACCTTTTTCATGTACATCTAACATTATTTTTTCAGCTTCTATAAGCTTTTTATTAAACACGTTCACTAATACTGCAATAACAAATTCCATTGTAGTATAATCATCATTATACATTACAACTTTATATTGCTTAGGTTTCTTTATCTTAGCTTGATTTTTTTGTTTGGTCACAATATTTGTTTCCATAATATAATCGTCCATCCCTACCTATATTTTATTATCCTCTAACTATTATTCTAAATAGATATATTTTAACACAATATTTAAATTGATACCAATAATTCAGTTAGCAATTAACAGTTAACAATTTAGTATGAAATTGCCACATAATTTCTGAAATATTTTTTGAAATATTTTTTAGGAAAGCCATTGGCTTTTCTTCCTTCATTGTGCATTAAAGTAATTATGTATAGTACATTATACATACATAAAAAAATAAAGGATTAAAACTAATCCCTTATTTTCTATTTTAATTTAATTACTTGAACCTTATTATTTTGAATTCCTATTATATTTTTTTTATTAACAACATAATCTTTTATTATATTTATCGCATTTCGCGAAATAATTTCTCCTTGGCAAACTAATGGTATTCCAGGTGGATATGGTATTATTGCCTCTTTTGCAATATAACCTTCACAACTTTCAATTTCACACCACTCACCATTTAATTTAAATACCTCATACGGTTCTATTTTTTTTTCTGGAATATTCGAAAAGTATTTTGATTCTATCTGTCCATATATGTTTTTCATTTCTAACTTTGAAATCGCTTCATATATGAGTTCAAAATCTTCTTCACTATTAAAAGGAGATAATATTAAAACCACTCCTCTTGAAAAACTCATTTCAGCTTGTATCTTTTGAGTTCTTAAATAGTCTAGAAGTTTATGTCCACTATATCCTTTAGGAAGAATTAATATATATCTGCTTAAATCAATATCATATTCTTGCTTTAATTTAAGTTTAGATTCGTTTATTATTGTATCCTTATATTGTTTATTTAAATCATTCTTACCTAATAGACGTACCTTTTTCAGATTATTTATTTTTTCTTTCCATCTCTCAGCTGCATCTATTAATATTCCATAATCCCGTTCTCCATAATTATCCAAATAATATCTAGCATAATCTAAAGATGCCATAATTAAATAAGAAGGTGATGTTGTCATAAAAGCTTTTAAATAGAATTCTAATTCGCTATTTTCTTCATTTACTAAAAGATACGCACCTTGAGTCAAAGCAGGCAAAGTTTTATGAGCACTTAAAACCACATAATCTCCTAAGCTTGTAATTGATTTAGGCAATCTTTTATTCGTTCCAAAATGAGCTCCATGAGCACAATCTATAATAACTTTTAGTCCTTTTAATTTCAAATCTATTATAATATCTTCAATGTCATATGTAATTCCAAAATAATTAGGATAAGTTAATATAATTCCTTTAGGATTTAAACTTTCTCCTAATGCCTTATAAATATTTTCTTTATTCGGTGGAAGAAACACGCCATTTTTATCATCAATAATAGGCTCAATATATTTAACTTTCAATTTTCTTAAAATTAATCCATTATAAATTGACTTGTGACAATTTCTTTCAACTAAAACCTCATCACCCTCATTAAATGCAGAGAACATAGATGCCAAATTTCCAGACGAACTCCCATTTACAAGAAAATATGCTTTTTTAGCGTTATAAGTTTTAGCTAATAATTCTTGAGCTTCTTTTATAACTCCTTCTGGACAATGTAGATTATCTAAAGGATCAACTTCTGTTATATCTAAAAATCCTAATCTATTAACAAACTTTCCTCCAAATTCATCACCTAAAAAACCAATTCCAGATTTATTTCCTGGCATAGAAAGAAGTAGATTCTTCTCATCATGGTATTTAAGTAATTCTTGTAATAATGGCAAGTTTCTCTTCATACATATACCTCTTTATACTTATTTATATTTAATAAATTGTTATAAAGTTTTAGTAACTTATAAACAACTTTCTATTTTTAATATTATACTTATTTATAATTTAAACTTTTATATTTATCTCTGCTTATTTTTCAATAGTCACATATTCTTTAGATCAACCATTCTCTAATATAAAATTAGCATTCATTATTGGTGAAATTATTTCTTTAATCAAGCTCTCATTAAGTATTTTAATTTTCTATTTTATAAATAAAATCTTAAGCAATATAGAAAATAACTATACACCCTTTATATTACTACTATCCAATATTTTTACTTATGAGTGTGAATTGCAAAAAGACTCTGATGAAACTTTATAGAAGGAGATTAAAGATATGGCTATTATTTTAAGACTCGATAGGGTTATGGCGGACAGAAAAATTTCCTTAAACAGTTTAGCTGAGCAAGTCGGTATTTCAACAGTTAATCTTTCAAATTTAAAAACTGGTAAAGTTAAGGCAATTAGATTTTCTACCTTAAATTCAATATGCACAGTTCTCAATTGCCAACCAGGTGATATTTTAGAATTTACACCTGGTGAATAATATTATGCCATAGTAAAAAAAATATATCATATTTAAATCTTATACCCTCAAGTGGTACCTAGTCTAATGTCTAGACCATGCCCCCTTATTTCGGCGGAATATACGCATAAGTACGATTTTCACTATGGTTATCTATAATTATATACTTTTCAAGTCCTCAATAAATTCTAAAACATTAGCTTCATTTGTTGCCCAAGATGTTACTAATCTAATTGCTGTATTATCTTTATCAATTACCCTTTCAAAATTAAATGAATATTTTTCACTTAATTTTTTAATTATATCATTAGGTAAAATTGGAAATTGCTGATTAGTAGATGAATTGGTTAAAAATTTATAGCCTTTTTCCTTTAGAGCATTCTTTAATAAAATAGCCATTTTATTAGCATATCTTGCAATATCAAAATATAAATCATCTTTAAATAATTCTTCGAATTGAATTCCTAGTAGTCTGCCTTTAGCAAGTAAACCACCTTTTTGTTTTATTAAATATCTAAAATCTTCTTTTAAAACGTTATTACAAATAACAAGTGCTTCTCCAAAGAGAGCTCCATTTTTTGTCCCTCCAATATAAAAAGCGTCGACTAATTTAGCTATATTAGCTAGTGTTAAATCATTTTCTTCTGATACAAGTGCAGTACCTAAACGTGCTCCATCTAAATATAGAAGCAAGTTATTTTTTTTGCAACACTTATGTAATTCTTCTAATTCTAATTTTTTATATAGAGTTCCTAGTTCTGTGGAATTTGATATGTAAACTAATTTAGGTTGAACCATATGCTCATCAGTATGTGTATCTACAACCTTTTGAATTAAACTTGGTGTAAGCTTTCCATCATCAGTTTTCATTGTAATTACTTTATGACCTGTAGATTCAATAGCTCCAGTTTCATGACAATTAATATGAGATGTATCAGCTCCTATTGCAGCTTGATGTGGTCGTAAAAAAGCAGATATTGCCGTAAGATTGACTTGTGTTCCACCTACTAATAAGTGAATATCTACATCCTCACGCTCAATTTTCTTTTTTAATAAATTTATAGCTTTATCTGTGTGGTAATCTGTACTATACCCACCCGTTTGTTCTAAGTTTGTTTCAACTAGCGCATTTAATATTCTTGAATGTGCCCCTTCGCTATAATCATTTGTAAAACTATACATTATATAATACCTCCATTTATGTTGTTATAATATTAAAATTATCCATTTGATACAATCTATTTTAATCAATTATTTGTATTGTTAAATTTTTCAGCACTCTATTGCCTACTTCAAATATCATCTCATTAGTTAATAAGTCTAATTCATTAACTTCATTAATATATATTTTATAATCTCCAAACATTGTATCATATGTAGCTAACTCTTTTGCTAAAATTATACTTTGCTCTTCTCTAAATAATCTTTTCAATTTAAAATTCTTAATTAATTGTTCTATTTGTTTTTTATCTATGTGTTCCACTAATAGTTCTAATTTTTCTATACATCCTTTAACTAAAGTTATAGATTTATTTACATTTTCTTCTGCTGTACTAAAAGTAATTTTATATAGTTTCATATAATTTTCATGAGCAATTTTAGTAATAACATCATAAATAAGTGCATTTTTAGTTCTTAACGTATCATAAAGAATTGAATTAACTCCTTCTCCAAAGTACTGATTGAAAATTCTAAGTGCCTTAATTTCATTTTCCGTCAGTTCATCTATTGGACATACTATTTCAACCTTGCATGTCTTTATTCCATCTCTTTTATCATTAAATATATCTATTTTAGAAATTTCATATTCAATGTTTTTGCAATTCAATTCATTTCTATCATATTTTTTATTATATGATAAATTCCATTTTTCAAAATATTCGCAAACAATATCCTTGACCGTGTCAAATCTTACTGACGAAATTACAACAATCGAAGTATTTTCCGGGAAATAATATTTAGAATAAAACTCTCTTATGTCATTTAAAGTCATATTTTCTAAACTTTCCTTGGTTCCTATAATTGGATATTTTATTCTCCTACTATTAAAACTATTTAAAAAAAGTTTATCTTCACAATATTGTTCTAATTCTTCATCCCATTCCTCAAGTTCTTCTTTTATTACATTCATTTCTTCCTTAAAACCATCATCGCTAAAGCTTGGATTAAGAATTATATCACTTAACAAATCTACACCTTTTTTTAAATCTTTTCCAAGTAAAGTTCCATAATAAATTACGTAAGGATAATTAGTCATGGCATTATTGAATCCAAAAATATTACTTAGTTCTTCATTTATTTCTTTTTCAGTTCTATTTTTTGTGCCTTTATAAACCATATGCTCAGTTGCATGAGCTATTCCATACTTTTCAGTTTCAACTCCAGCGCCAGCATCTATTGATATACAAATAGATGTAAGTTCGGATTCAGTATGCTTATATATTAACTTTAATTTGTTTCCTAAAACATATTCTTCCAATTACTATTCTCCTTGCACTTTATAATTAATTCTAGCTGTCTTTCAAATCATATATTTGTTATTCATCGCTTACCTTATGTCCTCCCACTGTTATTCTCCATCAACAAGAGTTTGAACTTCTGGATAAGTGAATAGATTGCCTTCGAAATAAAATTTGCTTTATATTAGGCACAATCAAACACAGAAATTGAATATATATTCAAAACTAGAAATAAGGTGGCTTGCTTTTGTGGAGATTACATTAGAAGATTTTGATGGCTGTGCTTCTTAGATTATAAGTTGTTCCAAATGTGCTTGTTTAAAGCTTGCCTTTGAAGCAAGCATTTTGGGTACAACTTGTAGTCTTAGAAGCACCCATCAAAATCTTCAGTAACGGTCACAAATGCATGCCACCTTATTTCGGCGGGTTATATACATAATTCTAGTTTTGACTGTGGGTATCTATTTGTAATTTTTTACTCACGTTAATTTTCTTCACATTTTAGTGCAATTGCACATTCAATTCTCTTCTTTTGCATTTTGCATCCAATTTCATAAGGAATATTCATATCTCCATTGAAATTGAAATTATTTGCTTGGCATCCACCACTACAATAGAATTTTGCCCAGCAATCTTTGCACTTAGGTTTATTGTATATATGAGCTTGCTTAAATTTCTTAGCAAGTTCTGTATCATAAGTATCGTCATAAATACTTCCTAATTTAAATTCTTCTTTCCCAACAAATTGATGGCATGGATATACATCTCCTTGTGGAGTTATTGCTACATATTCAAACCCGGCCCCACAACCCGAAATTCTTTTATAAACGCATGGTCCACCTTGAAGATCTATGTTAAAATGGTAGAAATTAAATTCTTCATTTCCTTCTCTTTTTCTTCTTTTCATTTCTTCATATAACTTATCATAATTATCAAAAATTGTATCAACGTCTTCTTCTCTAATTGCAAGAGAATGTCCGTTTTCTAAAACAACAGGTTCTATTGATAATTCTCTAAATCCTTCATTTACCATAGCCATTACATCTTCATAAAAATCTATGTTTCCTCTTGTGAAAGTTCCTCTAACATAATAAGTTTTTCCCTTAGCTCTTCTTTTAATCATTTCTTTTATGTTAGGTACAATATCATCATAAGATCCGCTCTTATCTGGCTTAATTCTAACACTATCATTAACTTCTTTTCTTCCATCTAATGATAAAATAATATTTCCCATTTCCTTGTCCATATAATCCATCATCTCAGGAGTTAAAAGAGTAGCATTAGTAGTCATAGTGAATCTTATTCTCTTTCCCCACTTTTCTTCATTATCTCTAGCATACTTAATTATTTCTTTTATAGTGTCCATGATTAAAGTTGGCTCTCCACCAAATAAATCAATTTCTATATTTTTTCTTGGCCCACTTCTTTTAATGACATAATCAATTGCCTTTTTAGCTATTTCTAAGTTCATCACTCCGCCATGTCCATGATATTCACCTTCATCAGCAAAACAATATTTACATCTTAAATTGCACCCATGAATTACATTTAAACAAATAGCTTTTATGTAATCTCTATCATCCATAGAACTATGTGCTATTTCTTCATATTGATCTTCTGAATAAAGAATACCTTCTTCAGCTAA
>JAKBFR010000178.1 GCA_021837545.1 Bacillota bacterium
TATGCTGCACCAAATCCGTTATCTATATTTACTACACTTACACCACTAGCACAACTATTTAACATTGATAACAAAGCTGAAACCCCTCCGAAGTTTGCTCCATATCCAACACTAGTTGGAACTGCTATAACAGGTTTATCCACAAGGCCTCCTACAACACTAGCTAAGGCTCCTTCCATTCCTGCAATCACTATAACTACTTTAGCTCCCCGAATAAGATCTAATCTCGAAAAGAGCCTATGTATGCCTGCAACACCAACATCAGTTATTTTTTCAACTCTATTTCCTAATATTTTTGCAGTTTCAACAGCTTCTTCTACCACTGGTAGATCAGATGTCCCAGCTGAAACAATTGCAATATAACTATCTGTAAGAGTTTGTTCTTTTTTCTTAATGGTTATTGTTCTTCCAAGCTTATTGTATTCTGCTTCCTCACATATTTCCTTTACTGCATCGTACATTTCTTCAGTAGCCCTAGTTCCCAATATATTATTATCTTTTGTGATCATAAACTTAACAATATCCCTAACTTGTTCTACTGTTTTTCCTGCACAATATATTACTTCAGGATATCCTACTCTTAATTCTCTATGATTATCTATCATTGCAAATCCTAAATCCTTAAAAGGCAGATCTTCTAATTTTTCAAGAGCTTCTTCTATATTTATTTTATTATCTTTTACCGATTCTAGTAGAATTTTAATTTCTTCTTTATTCATTAGTTTTCATTATCCTCCTAAGATTATTATTCACTAATTTTTCTATGCTTAGGCATATTGACTTATTATTTTTTTGATTATGCCTTATTTAATTCTATCTTTATCATATTCATATTAGCTTTCTTCAGTTACATTTTTTGTTATAGTTTCATTAAAGCTTCCTACTCTATATCCCTGTAAATCCAACGTTACGTATTTAAAACCACATTCCTTTATCTTACTCGAAATAGTGTCTAAAAGCTCTTCATTAAATAATTCACTTCTATCATTTCTATCTATTTCAACTCTAGCTAAATCTCCATGGCATCTTACTCTAACAGCTCTAAATCCTATACTCATCATAAATTTTTCAGCATTTTCAATCTTCTCAAAATCCTCAATTTTCAATTCATTTCCATAAGGTATTCTGGTTAGTAAGCAAGCATACGAAGGCTTATTCCAAGTATTAAGATTTAATTCCTTAGAGAATGCTCTTATTTCTGCTTTAGTTAATTTGCATTCTAACAGCGGACTTTTTACTTCTAATTCTTTAAGTGCTCTTAGGCCTGGTCTATAATCACTTATATCATCGAAATTTGTCCCATCAATTACATAGTTATAACCTTGTTCTTTAGCTACAGATAATATCATACTAAATACTGCAGTTTTGCAAAGATAACATCTGTCTTCTGGATTATATTTAATAGACTCGATGATTGGTGCCTCTATAATTTCATGTTTAACACCTAATTTTTCAGTTAACTCCTTAGCTTCTGCTATTTCCCACTTAGGAATATATGGAGACATAATTGTCACTGCTTTTACGTTATCTCCAAGGGCTTCTTTAGCAACTCTAAGTAAAAAAGTGCTATCCACGCCTCCTGAAAATGCCAAAACTACTTTTCCTAAACTTTTAAGGTAATTTATTAATTCATTGTATTTATCATTGTTTATCATATCTATCTCCCACTTCCTTGTAGACTTCTTTATATATTTTTTCCATAGTTATATTATTTTCTTTTGCTATAACTTTACAGTCTTCATATTCTGGTTTATATTTGATTAACTTACCATTATAATAAGACTTTTTAATGGTAACATCTCCATATTGAGTTTTTATTTTTGAGAAATCTCTATTTAGCATTATTTTCTCTACCTTGTATTTTCTTACACCTATTGAGGTAGTTTCTTCGAAAATCACATCTAAAACATCTTTCTCAATCTGCTCATTAATTAATACACTTAATTTTACTCCTGGTCTTCCTTTTTTCATAAATATAGCTGTCTTAAAGACATCTAAAGCACCTATTTCAAAAAGCTTTTCTTCAACATATCCATAAAACTCTGGATTCATATCATCTATATTAGTTTCTAAAATATATTGTTCTTCTATTTCCTCGAGCTTCTCTTCTTCACCTAAATAAACTCTTAAAACATTAGGTATTTCTAAATCCCTATGCCCTATTCCATAAGCTATTTTCTTTATAGAGAAATCTATTTTTTGAGTAAATTCTTGAACATTAGCTGCAAGTATTGCTGCTCCTGTAGGTGTGGTTGTTTCAAAAGGTACTACTCCAGTGTTAATTGGTATATTTTTCAATATCTCTACAGTTGCTGGTGCTGGAACTGGCATAAGTCCGTGTGCACACTTAACAAATCCGCCACCCACTTGAACAGGTGATGCAATTATCTTATCAACTTCTAAATAATCTATACAAATAGCTGCTCCTACCATATCTATAATAGAATCAATAGCACCTACTTCGTGAAAATGTACTTCATATAAAGTCTTACCATGAACTTTTGCTTCAGCTTCTGCCACTCTCATAAACATATTCATACTTAACTTTTTAACTTTATCATTTAAAACACTTGAATTTATTATGTTCTCAATATCTTTTAAATTTCTATGATGATGCTCAATATCATTTGTATGAGTATTTGCATGGTTTCCATCACAGGAATGATTATGTTCTTCTTCATGATTATGATGATTTTGATTATTATGTTCGTGATCATGAGCATGACTATGTTCTTCATGTGTATGGTGATTTTCATGAAAAAAATCATGAGACTCGTAATCCTGATGGGTATGAGGGTTACTATTTACAACGATGTGCTCTTCCTTGTATTCATGATGGTGATTATCTAAAGCTTTTTCAGAAACATGATCATGATTATGAACTTGATTTTTTAACATAACATCTACTCTTGTTCCTGTTATTCCATGTTTAACAGCCTTTTCTATTTTTATTTCATATTCAGAATTTAAATTAAGCTTTGAAATTTCTTCTATTAGATATTCCTTAGGTACTCCTAAATCTAATAATGCTGCTAAATTCATATCACCACTTATACCACAAAAACAATCGTAATATAATACTTTCACACTAATCACTCCTATAAATTTATTTTTATAACCTCAAGGGTCACAATGTAACCTCATTGGGTACCTTTTCTGATGTCTAGCCATTCTAACGTTGCCATCCATTTGAAATATATTACCTTATATAGATACCCACACTCCAAGTTACTTTTATTCCTGCATATATCAAAAGTAGAAATAAGGGGGCATGCTTTGTGGAATGTTACATTAGAAGATTTCTATGGCTGTGCTTCTTAGGTTATAAGTTGTTCCAAATGTGCTTGTTCAAAGCTTGCCTTTGAAGCAAGCATTTTGGGCACAACTTGTAGCCTTAGAATCACCCATCAAAATCTTCAGTAACTGGAACAAATGCATGCCCCCTTATTTCGGCGGATTATACGCATAAGTGTAGTTTCACTGTTGTCATTTATATAATGTTATATTCTCTTAAAAAATCTTCATCTTTTATAACATTCTCATATTTATCATCTCTAATAATTTTGTGTTGCTCTGAAAAAACAATGACTCTATTAAAAATTCCTTCAATATATTCAAAATCATGAGTCGCACAAATTATAGTTTTACCACTTTTATTTAAAGCAATTAATAAATCTCTTAGAAATCTTTTTCCCTTAGGATCTATTCCGTTCATAGGTTCATCCAAAGTTATAACCTCAGGATTCATAGCTAAAACACTAGCAATTGCAACCCTTTTTTTCTCGCCTCCGCTTAAATTATAGGGATGCTCTTCCTTTAATTTATCTATATTAAGAAGATTAAGGCAATCTTGTACTCTTTTATTAACTTCAACTTCTGGCAGCTCCATTTGCATAAGGCCAAAGGCCACTTCCTCAAAAACTGTAGAACAAAAAAGCTGCGCATCAGAATTTTGAAATACAAAACCTAGCCTTTTATGAAATAACTTTAAATACTTATTATCCTTTAATCTATTTTCATTGATTTCAATTTCATTAAATATATATTTACCTTGGTTTGGAAAAATAATAGTGTTTAATAGTTTTAAAAAAGTAGACTTTCCACTCCCATTTGGTCCTATTATAGCTACAGATTCTCCCTCTTTTATATGAACATTTACATTATCAAGGGCTAATTTATTCTTGTAAGTAAATGAAATATTCTCTAATTTTATCATAAATATTTCTCCTTAATTTGTTGTAGCATGAGATGCAATATATGGTAACATGCTGACTTTCTAATTTGAATATATAAACAAACTAATTAATAGTATATTTATTATTATATAGATATAATCATATTTTTTTAAAGTGAAATCTACTTTTTTAGTATATTCCCCTACAAAACATCTACATTCCATAGCATGATACATTTCTTCGCTCATTTTATAAGATTTTATGAACATATTGCCCATAATCCCTGTAAGCGAATTGTA
>JAKBFR010000179.1 GCA_021837545.1 Bacillota bacterium
TTCTTAGTCTTTACTCTATCTATTCCCATAGCTTCTAATTGAAGATATGCCATAGTTCCTGTTGAATCTTGAGTTAAAGTCCTATCAATTTTTAATGCAACTGGTTCTCCTACCTTTAATTCACCTTCAACAACATGGCTCTTTAAAATCTTGTAAACTAAATTATCACCCAATTTATGTTCCTCCTATTTCTATTTATTTTTTTCTTCTAATTGTCTATGATACTCTTTATATAATTGAACTACTTCTTTGTCAAATAAAGTTCTCTTCAACCTAACTGATGTTGCTCTTACAAGTTCCAATATTCCTTTTGCTTCATCATCTGTAAGTACTCTATTATATTCTTTAAATTTATTTATTATTGAAGCTCTTCCAGAGTGCTTTCCTATAACAATTTGTCTTTCAAGACCAACTATTTCTGGATCGAAAGCTTCGTAATTCTTAGGATCTTTTATAGCTCCATCTGCATGAATTCCTGATTCATGTGCAAACATATTTGTTCCAACAATTGCTTTCCAAATTGGAAGTTCTCTTCCCGATGCTCTTGATACATACTCAGACACTTCTCTGAACATTTGAGTATTTATATCTTCACCATTATATCCATAAACAAGCATTAATGACATTATAACTTCTTCTAATGCTGCATTTCCAGCTCTTTCACCAAGACCATTTACAGTTACGCCAACATGTGATGCTCCACCTTTAATACCAGCTACTGCATTAGCTGTTGCCATTCCAAAGTCATCATGAGTATGCATTTCTATATCAAAGCCTGTTTTATCATATATATATTTAATATCATCTCTGATTTTAAATGGTTCCATAATTCCTACAGTGTCGCAATATCTAAATCTATCTGCCCCTGCTTGTTTCGCTGCATTAATGTATTCAACTAAAAAATCTTTATCTGCTCTAGATGCATCTTCCCCATTAACAGATACATAAAGACCATTTTTCTTTGCAAATTCTACCGATTTAACCATGCTTTCCAATACCCATTCTCTTGATGTTTTAAGCTTATGTTGAATGTGTATATCAGATACTGATATTGATATAGCAACCGCATCAACGCCACAATCTATTGATTGTTCTATATCACCAATTACAGCTCTATTCCATGCCATGATACTAGGTTTTAAATTTCTTTTTACAATCTCTTTTATAGCCTTTTTTTCATCTCCACCCATTGTAGGAATTCCTACTTCTAGTTGATCAACGCCTAAGTCACTTAGCATTTGTGCTATCATTATCTTTTCTTCATTAGCGAAAACTACTCCTGCGGTTTGTTCACCATCTCTAAGAGTTGTATCTACTATAGTAACTTTTTTGTTTTCTTTCAAATTACTAATTGCCATTGCAATCCCTCCACTTACATTATTAACTTATTGCATATTTGATAATATTTTTAACAATAAAATATCATTTTATTTTATTAGCCTTTCTTTATAATATCATATTTCATCAACTCTAGACAAGTCTTATCATTGTTTCTTGCAATAGAATAGAGTCTCTCTTTCAAGTAATTTCAAAAATCAGCCTATTTAAGTTAAAATAAATGATATTATTGCAAGTTTTTTTTGAAATATTGCAATACCTTAATAATTTTAACTTTTATAACAAGTTTACTTGTTTAACCCCAAATTTATACCAATTATATTCATTAACAATCTTAAATAAAGATATTATATGGTTTATGAATTAAACTTTGATGATTAACAATAATAAAAATGCTATCTTAAAATAATATACTGAACTGAATCCAATTCATTTTCTTATTTTAAGATAGCTTCTTAATTACTAATTTTAAATCACAAATTACCAACTACTAAACATTATTCACTAACTACTCATATAATTATCTTTCCCTAGACATTTGTATATAAAATTAAATCTATTATCTATAATTAAATATCAGTTGATATTTAATTATAGTGATGACCATGATTTTCTGTATGAGATATTCTATCTTCTCTTTCATGGTATTTTCCTGCACCAAATCTTTCATCTAAACTTAAATATCCGGTAACCCTTGATATTCCTTGTATATCTTGACTTCCGCATTTTGGACAACTACTTTGATTTTCATGTAAGTAAGTTCCACAATCTCTACAATATTTTATATGAAAATTAATTCCCACATAACTAATATTAGTATTCTTATATGCATAATTTATTATATCCATTACCGTTTCTGCATTTGGTGAATCATCTACTTCTATATAACTTATATGCCCACCGTTGCAAAGCTTATGATATGGAGCTTCAATATTAATTTTATCTTTAATAGAAATTGCATATGCAACTGGTACATGGAAACTATTTGTATAATATTCTTTATCAGTTACTCCACTTATTACTCCAAATATCTTTTGATCTTGTTTTATAAATTTACCTGAGAGGCCTTCTGCTGGAGTAGCATAGCAACTCCAATTTAATTTATACTCTTCTGTAATTTTATCTGTATATTGTTTTATGTGTTCAATGATTTTCACACCTAATTCTCTAACTTCAGTATCTTCTCCATGATGTTTGCCTGTTAAAGCTACTAATGTTTCTGCAAGTCCTATGAATCCAATTCCCCATGTTCCTTGCTTTAGGATTGGTTCTATTGAATCATCAGGTTTTAAGCCTTCTGAACCTTTCATAAGTCCTTGCCCTGCAACAAATGGCAAATCTTTAACTTTTAAATTCTTTAACACATTATATCTATGCATTAGAGAGTCCTTTGATAACTCTAATCTTGAATCTAATATCTCAAAAAACTTATTTATATCCCCTTTTGCTTGCAATCCTACTCTTGGAAGATTAATAGTTGTAGGTGCTATATTTCCTCTACCTTTACAGCCCGGTTCGCCATTTACATTTTTCATAAGATAAGTTCTACATCCCATGGTTGCTGGAACATATCCCATATCATAATATTCTTTATTGAAGTCTGCATCAATGTTCATAAATGTTGGATTCATTCTTTTTGCAGCTACTCTACATGCTAATTTATATAAATAAAAATACGGATCATTTTCTTCTCTGTTAACTCCTGATTTAACTCTAAAAATTATGTTAGGGAAAATTGGTTGCTCTCCCTTTCCTAATCCCTTTTCATATTCTAAAAGAAAAACTTCACATACGAGTGCAGCATCTGAACTTTCAGGTAATCCAAGATTAATTGAGCTAAATGGGACTTGCGATCCAGCTCTTGAATGCATTGTATTAAGATTGTAAACAACGCCTTGCATAGCTTGTTTCACTTTATTTCTTACCTTTTTTTCAAGTAAATATTCTATCTTTTCCTCAGAAATTTCTAGTTCTTCTAATTCTTTTCTAATTTCTTCTCTAGTAGGATTTACAAATATGGCCATATCATTATCAAAATCTGGGTGAGATTGACCCCCAAACATGTCATTTTGAGTTGATTGTAATAAAATACATGATAATTCTGCAGCTGTTTCTATTCTTCTAGGAGCATTAATTGTTCCATATCCCGTATTAAATCCATTTTCCAACATTTCTCTAGTTGGAATATGCAAACAATTTACAGTTAAATTATAACTATCTAAATCATGATAATATAAGTCTCCTGTCTCATGAGCTTTTGCTAAACTTTTAGGCATTATAGCCAAAGTATTCCACTTATTTGATTCAGAAGCTATTCTAAGTAATTTGGAACTGAAATTATTTCCTACATTTGCATTATCTCTATCTGTTTCAACACCAATTTGGCGAATTGCTCTCATTAAATCTGATTTTATTTCTCTAACTTTTGTTCTTTCTTTTCTATATCCTGAATAGGCAAACGCTATATCTTTATGACCCTCATCGTGTAGTGATTTCTCTACAAAATTCTGTATTTGTTCTACCGTTATTGTTTTTCTATGCTCTAATTCGATATATGTAATTACTTTCTGTACAGTATCTAATACTTGGCTTTCTCTTAAAATTAAACCTATTTCAGCGGCTGATCCTTTAATTGCTTGGGCTATCTTGTCTGAATTAAATTCAACTTCTCTCCCGTCCCTTTTTACAACATATAGCATTGTTATTCCCTCCATGACACAATATATAGTGTAATCACTACCGTATTATTATACTGTATTAGGTATTCATTAGCAATGCTTCTATTTTTTTATTTTTAAACCTCTAGATTTTAATTACCATGATTTACATCTCATTATCTTTCGATTTGGCCATTTTTTGTCACTTTTATATAGTTGACTTATTATAAACAACTCTTACCATTGCTTATCACTACATTTATGATATTTTTTCTTATAATCTTATATGAAAATTTTATTATTTCTACGTTTTAATGTTAATACTTCAACTAATAAAAAACTTATATTTTACAAATAGACCAGCTAATAATAGTCAAGTAAATTTTAAAAAAAGTTAAATTATAAAAAAGTGCATAGAAAACAAACCGTTTGAAAACACGAACGGTTACAAAAAATGGAATTTAATTAAGCAATCTT
>JAKBFR010000034.1 GCA_021837545.1 Bacillota bacterium
ATGCCCAAAGAGAGCATTAAAGGGTGGTTATATACTTAAAGATTCTAAGAAAGAAACTCCAGATGTACTTCTTATGGCATCCGGTTCAGAAGTAGAATTAATATTTAAAGCTGCTGATCAATTAAAATCTAAAGGAATAGACGCAAGAGTTATAAGTATGCCATCATTCGAGTTATTCGAAGCACAAGATGAAGCTTATAAAGAATCAGTTATGCCAAATAAAGTAAGAGCTAGAGTTGCTGTTGAAGCATTAACATCATTTGGATGGCATAAATATATAGGTCTTGATGGAGATGTTATTTCATTAGATACTTTCGGAGCATCAGGAAATGCAGAAACTTTATTTAAACAATTTGGATTCACTGTAGAAAATGTTGTAAATAAAGCAATGAATTTAGTTTAACTAATACTCTAAAATGGTATTCATCTGAGATGTGCTGTTTTAACTTCTATACTAAAGAGATGGGAGTGTTAGAACAACTAGACATCAAATAAAAGTTTAATACTTAATCTATGAATATATAAGAGCTAGATTTTCTTTTTCTAAAGTAAAACTAAAACCTATAAGAAAAGATATGTAAAATCAAAAAAAGTGTGTGCAATAATAAATAAAAAAGTTAGAAATAGAAAAATAGAATTTAGGTTGAAGTATATTCGTAGATTTTGTTAATGAAATATGTGAGAAGGGATGATCAATATGGTTATTAAAAGTGTTATTGATAAAGAGTTTAGAAAATATGGACAAGTTTTAAAAAATTATGATTGCTCTGAGATAATTCAAAAGATGGAAAGTACACCACTTCCAAGCGGTGTAATATATGAACCATCTATAAAAGAATTGGAAGACTTAAAAATTTCTGAAGATTTAAGAATAAGAGAGTTTGGTGAATTGCCAATTCAAATAGGATATTGTAACGGTAATAATTATTTGTTAAATGCAGTTGAGTATCATCGTTCATCTGAAATAAATATAGCAGTAACAGATCTTATTTTGCTTATAGGTTGTCAGCAAGATATTGAAGACGATTACTCATATGATACTTCAAAAATAGAAGCATTTATGGTTCCAGCTGGCACCATAATAGAAGTATATGCAACTACGCTACATTATGCGCCTTGCAATGCAAATGAAAATGGATTTAAATGTGTTGTTGTTTTGCCAAGAGATACTAATTTATCATTGGAAAATAATATTGAAAAAATTGGCGAAGATGCATTACTATTTGCTAGAAATAAATGGTTAATTGGACACAAAGATACTGACTTGGGTGAGCAAGGAGCATTTATAGGCCTAGTTGGAGAAAACATACACCTATAAAAAGAGTGCGAAGCACAATAAGAATCATTTCACCTATAAAACTTATCATGAAAATAGTAAACTAAATAAGTTTATGAGAATATTTCAATAAATTAATTTGTGTAAATTAGTTTATTGAAAACATATTAATTATAAAAAAAATTCAAATTTTGTGTGTATAAGAACTTTATAAATTAATAAAAAGTATATTAAAAAAATAAAATAAATGGAGGAATTAAAAATGAAGAATATACCAGAAATAAAATTAGGAATTGTTGCAGTAAGTAGAGATTGTTTCCCAATGGAGTTATCAGTTAATAGAAGAAAGGCTGTAGTAGAAGCTTATAAAAAATCTAATGGGGATATTTATGAATGTCCAACAGCTATTGAAAATGAAAAGCATATGGAAAAAGCATTGGCAGAAGTCAAAGAAGCTGGTGTAAATGCATTAGTAGTATTCCTTGGAAACTTTGGACCAGAAACTGCTGAAACTTTACTTGCTAAAAAATTTGATGGACCTGTAATGTTTGTTGCAGCAGCTGAAGAAACTGGAGATAACTTAATTAATGGTCGTGGAGATGCATATTGTGGAATGCTTAATGCAAGTTATAATTTAGCACTTCGTAATATAAAAGCATATATTCCTGAATATCCAGTTGGAACAGCAACAGAAGTTGCAGATATGATTTCTGAATTTGTACCAGTTGCTACTGCATTACTTGGAATACAAAACCTAAAGATTATCTCATTTGGACCTCGTCCACAAGACTTTTTAGCTTGTAATGCACCTATTAAACAATTATATAACTTAGGTGTTGAAATAGAAGAAAACTCAGAACTTGATTTATATGCTACATTTAATGAACATGCAAATGATCCAAGAATTCCAGATGTAATTGCTAGTATGGAAAAAGAACTAGGTGAAGGAAATAAAATGCCTGGTATCCTACCAAAACTTGCACAATATGAAATTACATTATTAGATTGGATGGAAGAACATAAAGGTTCAAGAGAATATGTTGTATTTGCAAATAAATGTTGGCCATCATTCCAAACACAATTTGGATTTGTACCTTGTTATGTAAATAGTCGTTTAACAGCAATGGGAATTCCAGTATCATGCGAAGTTGATATTTATGGTGCATTAAGTGAATATATTGGAACTTGTATAAGCAAAGATGTTGTTACTTTACTTGATATTAATAATTCAGTACCAGCTGATATGTACGACAGTGAAATTAAAGGCAAATTTGATTATACATTAAAAGATACATTTATGGGATTCCACTGTGGTAATACAGCAGCTTGTAAACTATCATCTTGTACTATGAAAAATCAAATGATTATGGCAAGAGCATTAGAACCAAATGTAGAACCAAATATAACTAGAGGAACACTTGAAGGCGATATTATTCCAGGAGATATTACATTCTTCCGTCTACAAAGCAATGCAGATGCAGAATTAACAGCTTATGTAGCTCAAGGTGAAGTTCTACCAGTCGCAACACGTTCATTTGGAGCTATTGGTATTTTCGCAATTCCTGAAATGGGAAGATTCTACCGTCATGTACTAATAGAAAAGAGATATCCACATCATGGAGCAGTTGCATTTGGACACCATGGAAAAGCAATTTACAATTTGTTTAGATATCTAGGTGTTAAGGAATTTGGATTTAATCAACCTAAAGGAATGCTTTATAAAACAGAAAATCCTTTTGAAAAATAATAAGAGTATTTAAAGTTTAAATAAGTTGGGTAAGTGAGTTAGTATATATTTAACTTTCTTGCCTAACTTTTAATTGTTGTTTAATAATTAAAAGTAATATAAAAAATTATGATAGAGTTAAAGATAATATGTTTAATTATCTGAATAGTAAAAATATTTACTTTGGAAAATAAATCAAGTTAAATTGATTACAAAGTTTATTGACAATATTAGCATTAATATATTATAATTCAATGAGTAGAACAATGGAGTTCATTATTTTTAGGGATAATGAACTCTTTTGGTATAATAAAAACGTAAAAGTTACAATATAGAAGTATAAAGCAGATATGATGTTTTGACTCAAAAAACTTGTAATTTAAATATTAATTTAGGGGGAATAAATAATGAATAAAAAATCATTAGTAGGAATTCTATTAACATCAGTAATGGCAATTAGTTTAATAACAGGATGTGGGGCAGCAAAAGGTGGAAATGAAAATAAAAAATATATAATTGCATGTGATGCAAAATACGCACCATTTTCTTTTGAAGAAGATGGAAAGTATAAAGGTATTGATGTAGAAGTTTTAGATGCAATTGCAAAAGAAGAAAAATTTGAATATGAATTAAAGCCAATGGACTTTGAAGGGATTATTCCAGGACTTACAGCTAACCAAATAGATGGTGCTATTGCTGGAATGAGCATTACAGATGAAAGAAAAAAATCTTTAGATTTTTCTGATGGATATTTTGTTTCAGGATTATCATTAGTTGTTAATAAAGATAATACTGACATTAAAGGCGAAGCAGATTTAAAGGGTAAAAGTGCTTCGATAAAAAAAGGAACAGCTGGATCTAAATTTGCAGAAGATAACAAAGATAAATATGGATTAACTTTAAATTATTTTAGTGATTCTCCATCAATGTTCCAAGCAGTTGAAAATAAAAACTGTGATTTCTTGTTAGAAGATTATCCAGTTATTGCATACAAAATCAAAGTTGATAGTGGTGCAAAATTAAAGCTTGCTGGTGAAAAGTTAACAAATGTTGATTATGGATTTGCAGTTAAAAAGGGAGTAAATCAAGAGTTATTACAAAAATTTAATGATGGACTTAAGAAAATAAAAGAAAATGGAAAATATGACGAAATCGTAGGACAATATATCGCAAAATAGTAAGGAGTAAAAAACATGCAAATATTTCAATTGCTAAAAGATAGTTTACCTAGCCTACTAAGTGGGCTAGGAGTAACTATCGAAATTGCAGTAATATCGTTGATATTGGCTGTAATACTAGGAATTATTTTAGGGGTATTTAGTATAAGTACATCTAAAATATTAAAAACTATATCTACAGTATATATTTATATGGTTCGTGGAACTCCACTTATGATACAGGCGTTATTTCTATACTTTGGAGTTGGGCAAGCGTTAAACATAAGATTTGACCCCATGGTAGCAGCTGTAATGGTACTTACAGTAAATGCATCAGCTTATATGGCTGAAATATTTAGAGGGGGAATACAAGCTGTTGATAATGGACAAATGGAAGCAGCAAGAAGCTTAGGCCTTGGCTACTATAAAGCAATGAGGAAAGTTATATTACCACAAGCAATAAAAATAATGATTCCTTCTATATTAAATCAATTTATTGTTACACTAAAGGATACTTCGATTTTATCAGTAATAAGTATAAGAGAACTTACATTAAGCGGACAAATTATAATTGCAAGAAACTTTCAACCAATGAATATGTATGCAATTGTTGCCTGTATGTACTTAATAATAATCACAATGTTAACTTTAGTATCACGTTATGTAGAAAGGAGATTAAGCTATGGTAATAAACGCTAGTAATCTCAAAAAACGTTATGGAGAATTAGAAGTTCTCAAAGATATATCAGTAACTGTAACAGAAGGTGAAGTTCTTTGTATTATAGGACCTTCAGGTTCGGGAAAGAGTACTTTACTAAGGTGTTTAAATGGCTTAGAAGAAATTCAATCTGGCAGCATAACTATATTGGGTGAAGAACTTGTAAATAATAAAAATATAAATAAGTTAAGAGAGAATATAGGAATGGTATTTCAATCATTTAATTTATTTCCACATTTATCAGTGCTTGAAAATATGATGCTTGCACCTTTAGAATTAAAAAAGATGAATAAAGCTGAAGCTACTGAAAAAGCTCTTAATTTGTTAGATAAGGTTGGACTAAGAGATAAGAAAGATGTTTACCCAGATACATTATCAGGAGGCCAAAAACAAAGAGTTGCAATCGCTAGAGCTCTTGAAATGAATCCAAAGATAATGCTATTTGATGAACCAACTTCAGCATTAGATCCTGAAATGGTTGGGGAAGTTCTTAAAGTTATGAAGGATTTAGCACAAGAAGGTATGACTATGGTTGTTGTAACTCATGAAATGAACTTCGCTAAAGATGTATCCGATAGAGTTATATTTATGGATCAAGGATATATATTAGAAGAAGGTCCGCCAGAAGAAATCTTTACAGCACCTACAAGTGATAGATGCAAAGAATTCTTAGACAAAGTAATTAATAATTAATGAGATACGAAAGAAATAATTAAAGATGAAGATAATCTATGCGAGAGATTATCTTCATCTTTTTTTATTTGTAATTGCAAGAAAGTATAAGTTCGGAAATTAAAATTTGAATGTAAGAAGCATCTTAAAATAAGTAGAACACCTTTTTTGAGCACTTTTTTGTAGGTGAAAAATTCTTGATTGTGCTGAGCACTTTTTTTTTATGGGAAAAGTTCTTGATTGTGCTGCGCACTTTTTTTGAATGGGCATATAATAAATTAAATTAATAGATGAGTATAGGATTGCTGTATGGGTGAACATTGTACAAAAAGTAAAGATTTCATTAAAAGAATATTACAAACAGGTAAGATAGTTGAATTTAATGAAGGTTCAAAGATAGTTTTAATAAGTGATTCTCATAGAGGGGATGGAGGATATGCAGATTCTTTAAGGCAAAATAAAAACATTTATAAAGCTGCACTTGGATTTTATAATAAAAATGGCTATACTTTAATTGAACTAGGTGATGGAGATGAGTTGTGGAAAAACAAGGATTGTTTAGACATAGCTTATAATTATAAAGATATTTTTAATATATTAAATAAGTTTCATAAAGATGATAGACTATATTTAGTTTTTGGAAATCATGATATAGTTAAATCAAATCCAGAATTTATGAAAAAGCAAGAAAAACTTTTTGAGGCCACAGGCTATGGTTTTGGACGTGAAATGATTAGTCTTTATCGCAATATAAAATTTTATGAGGGAGTTATACTTAGATATACGCCTTTAAACAAAGATATAATCGCGTTTCATGGACATCAAGTTGACTTGATTAATTGTGACATGTGGAAAAGTAGTAGATTTTTAGTTAGATATGTATGGCGATTTCTAGAAGGAATTGCTGGATTCAAAGCTCCTACTAGTCCTGCAAATAATTATAAAAAGGGAGACAAGATAGACAAAATACTAGGAAAATTGGCAAAAAAAGAAAGGAAAATGATTATTTGTGGACATACACATAATGATATATTTCCAGACCCTGAAGAAGGGCTTTATTTTAATGATGGATGTTGTGTATTCCCATCATCAGTAACTTGTATTGAAATAACTAATGGAGAAATTTCTTTAGTAAAATGGGAAATAGAAGTGGGCAAGAAGGAAACATTATATATTAGTAAAAGTATAACAGGAGGCCCTGAAAAAATACGGAAATATTTGGATTTCGCTAGAAAACTTTAGTAAGAAAAACAATTAAGACATAGGAGAGCAAACATGAAATTTATAGACTTGCATTGTGATACACCAGGTAGAATATTTTATGAAAATTTAGATCTTAAAAATCAATTATGTAAGGTTAATTATAAAAATGTAATCAGAGTTTTTGAAGAAACTTTAAAATGATATAAAATTGACGTTTATAAAGTAAATCATATAAAACAAAGTTGAAAGGTGGTGGACGTTAGTAGAGATTTAATATTTATAATATATTATCTCGCTAAGGCAATTATGGATAAATTAAGTGGAAAAGTTGCACTGATTACAGGCGCATCGAGAGGAATCGGAAGAGCTATAGCTATAGAATTTGCAAGACAGGGTGCAAGTGTAATAATAAATTATTCAACAGATTATGAAGGCGCAAAAGAAACGTTAGAAGAGGTGAAAAGAGTAAGTGGATATGGAATTATAATAAAAGGAGATATATCATCTTTTGAAAAGTGCAATATAATAGTTGAAGAAACTTTAAAGATAATGGGTAAAATAGATATTTTGGTAAATAATGCAGGTATAAGCCAAATTGGGCTATTTATGGAGGCTACAGAAGAGGAAATTCAAAGAATTGTAAGTACTAATCTTTTAGGTGCAATGTATTTAACAAAGTATATTCTTAAAGAGATGGTTTCGAGAAAAAATGGAAATATAATAAATATTTCTTCTATGTGGGGAGAAGTTGGAGCATCCTGTGAAGTATTGTATTCAACTACAAAAGGCGGATTAAATGCATTTACAAAAGCTCTTGCAAAAGAAGTTGCACCTTCAAATATAAGAGTAAATTGTATTGCACCAGGAGTAATAGATACAAAAATGAATTCTTTTCTAGGAGAAGAAGAAAAAAAGGCCCTAGAAGAAGAAATTCCTCTAGGGAGATTTGGAAATCCAAGTGAAATAGGAAAACTTGCAGTATTCTTATGTAGTGACGATTCTTCATATATCACAGGAGAAATCATCCGTGCAGATGGTGGATTCATCTGATAGCTAGTTACATTCAAAAATAAATGGAGACATTTGATTTAGTATATCTATATCTCTGCTTTTACAAAGTATTGATGTTATTACACGGTTTTACAACAGAATGTTATTTTTGTAATTTAATCTTCTTCATTTTCAGGTGATACTATTTTGTCTAAGTAGAAGTAAAATTCTACTCCTTTATCTATGTTTTGAAGATTAAATTCACTATTATGAAGATGTAAGATATTTTTAACTATTGATAATCCAATACCTGTGCTATTTTTTTGAGTTCTTTCTCTAGATTTATCTAGTCTATAGAATTTATCAAAAAGCTTACTTATTTCTTCTTCAGGGATTTTCACGCCCATATTTTGAACTGATATTTTAAACTTATCTAATTCCTCTTGAATGTTTATATTAATATCATTGCTTGGAGGAGTATATTTAATTGCATTGGTTATAAGGTTAGTAAAAACTTGCTCCATTTGAAATGGATCTGCATAAACATAACTATAAGGCGTTGAAGAATTAAAATTTACATTGAATTTATTTTCCTCAAAGTCAGGTTTATGCTTTTTAAGTACTTTGGTAATTAATCGATTTATATTAAAGGCCTCAAGATTTGGTTTAGTGGTTCCAGATTCAAGTTTTGAAAGTTCTAACATATTAGTGACTAAAACACTCATTTTTTTAGATTCATCAATTATAGTTTCTAAATACATTTTGGCATCTTCACCAGATACAATACCATCTTTAAGCCCTTCCGCATAACCTTCTATTATTCCAATTGGAGTTTTAAGTTCGTGACTTACATTAGTTGTAAATTCCTTCCTCATGTTATCTAATTGTCTTTCCTTCTCAATATCGTCTTCAAGTTTTTTATTTTTCTTTTGTAGAGCTAATAATGATGCTTGAAGATTTTTTGATAAAAAATTTAAAGATTTAGCAAGACTGCCTATTTCATCTTCTCTGTCAGTTTCACAAATTACAGAAAAATCCATGTTAGACATTTTATTAGCAGCAGAAGTTAAAGTTACAAGAGGTTTAGAAATTAAATTAGAATAAATTAAAGCAAGTATTATAGAAACAGTAATTAGACCATAAAATAAATATATAAAAAACTCACTTATAACTTCAGAGGCTTCTTTTATTGGCTGAATAGAAGAAACACAAAAAATAAGGCTATCATTTTTACTGACTAAAGACATAGGGCTAACTACACCTATTTTTTTTAATCCACTACTTTTGTTATCAAAATTTGTATATTTAGTTTGGGAATGTTCAATAACTTGATTTATTAAATCTTTATTGTTAATTAGTTCTGTGCCAAAAGCAGTTAAAGTATCAAAACTTTCCTTATCACCGTTAATATTATTAGAAATATATTTAATGTCTCCAGTTAAAGAAGTAACAATAACTTTAGCATTATTATCATTTTCAAGTTTTTGAAGGGCTTTATATAAGTCAGAATCATTGTCAATATGAAGAGAATATAAATCATGAAACTTATTAACTTCTTGTACTAAGGAGATTGTTTTTTTATAAGAATAAAATCTTTCAAAGAAAAAAGCTTGTGCAAAGTATGTTATAAGCATTAAGCCAATAATTAGAGACAAGGTTATAGTAAACAGTCTTTTAGATAAACTGTACCTCATTATTTAGCCTCAAATTTATAACCACTGCCACGAACAGTAATTATATAAGTTGACTTATCTAATAATTTTTCTCGAAGTCTTTTAACATTAGTGTCTACAGTACGAATATCTCCATAATAGTCAATACCCCATACGTTATCTAAAATATTATCTCTACTTAATGCAATACCTTCGTTAGTAATCAAATATATCAAAAGTTCATATTCTTTTGGTGACAATATTATTTCTTTTTCATCAATTTTGACTTCATGAGAAAGTTTATTTACTGTAAGACCATTAAAATTTTGAGAGCTTGAATCCAAGTCTTCTCTAGTCCTTTTAAGAAGAGCTTTAACTTTAGCAATTAAAACCTTAGGACTAAAAGGCTTTGTCATATAATCATCAGCACCATAATCATATCCTTGAAGTTTATCTTCTTCCTCACCTTTTGCAGTAAGCAGAATTACTGGAACAGTTGAAACTACCCTTAATTTTTCAAGCATAGTTAATCCGTCCATAATAGGCATCATTATATCTAAAAGTACCAAATCGATTTTTTGAGTGCTAAATATAAACAAGCCCTCTTCACCATTCGAAGCTTCAAAAACATTAAAATCTTCCTTCATTAAATAATCCCTAAGTAAAAATCTAATTCTAAGTTCATCCTCTACGATTAAAATAGATTTGCGCATTATTATGTCATCTCCTTTATCAAAATAAATTGAAATTATCTGGTAATATATGAAAAGTTTATTCACAATCAATAATACAATATAAATAAGGCAATTATATTACAATTCTATCATATTAACTTCTACGGTTATAGGAGCAAAGATATTTTTATAATTTAATTAGTAATTATAAGCACTTTTGATATTATTATATTTAATAATAATATAATAATAGTATTATCAATATAACTTTCTTTAATTATATTGAATTAGAAGATATAAGGATAGAAGAATATTTTATAAATTATACATTCAAAACTATAAAGTATACATTTGATACGTTATAATAGGATTATATATTATTTTAGATTGCAGAAATAGTAGGAATATATTTTTGATTATGATATGATTAGGGGTGCAAAGTTAATGATAGAGGTTATAATAAGATAATTGGATTTTACCAATACATATTGATTAATACAGAAAAATATTAATTATGAATATGAAAAGATTAGATAGACAAGTAGGAGATTGATAAATGATAAAATTAAATTTTGATGTAAAGAGACATACTTTAGCAAATGGGCTAGAAGTAATAACAATAAATAAAGACACTCAGATTGCAGCTATAAATATAGGAATTAAAGTAGGCGCATTATATGAGAGTTTAGAACAGAAAGGTATAAGTCATTTTATTGAACATACATTATTTAAGGGAACTACAACTAGAAGCGATGAGGAACTTAATGAAGAATTAGAATCTTTGGGTGGAGAATATAATGCTTATACAGACTATGATGCAACTGTGTATACAATTAATTGTTTAATGGAGGAATTTGAAAACGCAGTAGAACTTTTAGGTGATATGGTCATAAATCCAAAGTTTGATAAGGGTGAAATTGAAAAGGAACGAGGAGTTATTTTATCAGAAATAAGAATGAGTAAAGATGATATAGAAGATTTAAGTTTTAAGAATGTAAATAAAATTGCATTTACGAAGAGTGCTCTTAAATATGAAGTAACTGGACTTGAAGAGAATGTTTCAAGATTTACTAGAGAAGAAATAGTATATTATTATACTAAACACTATACGCCTAAAAATTCACTTATAACTATGGTATCATCTTTAAGTCATGAAGAAGCATTAAAATTGGTAGAAGATCAATTTAAAGGATGGAAAGGTGAAAAACCTAAGCGCATAGATATTATAAAAGAAAAAAATAAGAAAATAACAGCAATAAGCTATAAAAAAGATATTGAACAAAGTACTATAGTGTATTTGTATACATTCGATGAGTTGGAAAAATCTGATGAGCTTTCTCTTAGAATATTAAACCATAGGCTTGGTGAAAGTTCAAATTCACTACTTTTTAGAGAAATAAGGGAAAATAGAGGATTAGCTTATGATATTTATACTCATCTTGAAATAACTAATAGCATAAAAACTCTTTATATATATACTGCAGTTGGAGAGGAAAATGTTGACGAAGCTAAAGATGCAATTGATGAGACTTTAAAGAAGTTAGTTGATGGGGAAATTCAAATCGTAGATAAGGATTTAAATATAATGAAGAAAGTTCATAAGACGGCTGTAATATCTACTTTAGAGGATTCTTCAGAATTATGCAATTATATGCTTCATCAAGCTTTAGAAGATGAAGATATATTTGAATTTGTTAAGGATATGGACAGATTAAATAACTTAGATACAATTAAAATCAATGAAGTAGGTAAAAAGGTTTTAAGAAATCCAACAATTCATATATTAAAATCTAATTAGCAAATATAAATTATAATTATAAGTAAAGGTGAAAATAAGAAATTATGGCGATAATAACAAAAATAGAAATTCAAAAGAAAAATAAAGAAAGAGTTAATTTATTCTTAGATGGAGAATATGCTTTTTCTCTTTCAGCAGAGTTAGTTTATAAAGAAGGTCTTAATAAAAATGAAGAGATAGATTCGGAAAAACTTAAAATTTTAGCAGAGCATGAGAGCTTAATAAGATGCAAGAATTCTGCTTTAAGAATAATTGAAAAAAGCTATAAAACTGAAAAAGAGGTAAGAGATAAACTAATACTAAAGGGGTATGAAGATAACTCCATAAATAAGAGTATTGAATTTCTTAAAGAATATAATTTTATAAATGACAATAATTATACAAAAGCATTTATAAGTGATAAATTAAAGTCTCAAGGAAGTCATAAAATCAAGTATACCCTGATTCAAAAGGGTATATCAAAAGATAAGATAGAGGAAGAATTATTTAATTTAGATAAAGAAAATGAAAAAAATATTGCACTTAATTTAGCAAAGAAAAAGCTTGATATCATAAAAAAGAAGGAAAATGATAATTTCAAAATTTCAGGTAAGTTATATAGATACTTAATTTCTAAGGGATATGGGTATGATGTTACAAGTGAGGTTGTTAAGGAAATTATGTCATTAGATGACTTTTAATGCACTATATTAGGCATGTTCACCTAATAGTCCGCAAGGATGTAATATACTTCCTTGTAAAATTTAAAATATACAGCACATCTTTAACTTGTTAATCTCTTGAAGGCAAATATTAACTTACAATAATGGTATAAGTTTTGGTATAATGATAATATAAAGTGAAATTTTTTAGGTGGAATTTGATATCCCAGCTAAATTAAAATAAGTAGGATATCATTTATGGAGGAAAAAATCATGAAGGAAAATAAATTTTTACTAGTGATTTCTGGAATTGCTTCAGGGTGTTTTCAAATAAGTATAATTATTGCAATGTTAGTTTTTCATAATATAACATTTAATCCTACAACTAACAGTTATTTTTCAGAAAATGGATTAAAACAAGAGTTTTCATTTAGTGAAGATAGCAAAAATAAAATTAGTGGATTTTTTAAGAATAGACAATCAAGTAAAAGTGAATCTTCTAATACAATTACTATTTATAATGGAATTACTATAGATGAAGGAATAAAATCAAATGCAAATATTAATAATAAAGCAGTTAACTTAACAAAAAGCGCTACAAGTGATAGAGAAAGAGCTAAAATTTTATATAATTGGGTTGGAAGCAATATAAAGTATGATAATGATAAAGCTGAGAAAGTATTATATGGGAGTGACAATCGTGAAATGCCAGAGAGTGGCGCTATATGTGCCTTTGAAAGTAAGTCAGGAATATGTTTTGATAAAGCATGTCTTTATGTAGCTATGTCTAGAGCTATAGACCTTAAAGTAAGATTAATAGGTGGACAGGCATTTGATGGTGAACAGTATGTAGGACATGCATGGAATCAAGTTTATCTAAATGACGAAGATATGTGGATAAATGTAGATCCGACCTTCTATGATGGAGGAAATTATTTTGATTCCAATCTATTTAATAATCATAATGCAGAAGAAATTGCTGGGGAATGGTAGTAAAATACTATTATGATATTTAAAGAAAGCTAGCGGCCTTCAATCCGAACAGTTAATAGTTAACTATTAACTGATTTAAGTATTAGATTATTTTTTTATGTAGCTTTGAAATAATAAGATTAATAGCTTTTTCGCAGTCCTTATCATTAGGATCTATTGACCAAGCTAGATTAAAAAGACGCAAAGCTGTATCAAGACATTCCTTCATAACATAGCAATATCCGAGGTTGAAAAAATATTTACTTTCATGTTTAATGGAAATTGCTTTATTTAGCATTATTATTGCATCATCAAAGTTTTTTAGTTTAATAAAGCAAACACCACAATTATAATATGAGCAGGCTTCATTTGCATATTGAGATGCAGATTTTTTATAACAATCAATAGCTCTTTCATAATCTTGTATATTATAAAATTTATTTCCTTCATTAAAATAATTCATTTGTGACCTCCAAAAATCAAATTGTAAATACTGCCTTAAATACTTTATAATTATAGACAATAATTTAAATAGTTATACATATGAACTTATTTATTAATAATTTTAAATTATGAAACGTGCATGCATAAAAATTTTAAAAATGGTGTATGTTAATTGAAAAAAACAGAGTGGGTGAATAATAAAATATGATAAATTATAAAATTGGTTTAGATATAGGATCAACAACTGTAAAATTAGCAGTTCTCGATAATGAGAACAATTTAACATATAGTAAGTATCAAAGACATTTTTCAGATATAAGAAGCACTATTATAGATTTAATAAAGGAATCTTATGAAATCTTAGGAGATATTAACTGCAAGATTAGTATAACTGGATCAGGGGGAATGTCAGTTTCTAAATGGCTTGAGATTGGTTTTGTACAAGAAGTAATCGCGTGTTCAAAAACAGTTGAGACACTTATTCCCAAAACTGATGTTGTAATAGAACTTGGTGGTGAAGATGCTAAAATAACATATTTTAAAGGTGGACTAGAGCAACGAATGAATGGAAGTTGTGCAGGTGGTACTGGGGCCTTCATTGATCAAATGGCAATATTATTAAACACAGATGCGTTAGGATTAAACGAATATGCAAAAGAATATAAGGTATTATATCCCATAGCATCCAGGTGTGGGGTTTTTGCTAAAACAGATGTACAACCATTAATAAATGAAGGCGCTAGTAGGAGTGATATAGCTGCATCAATACTTCAAGCAGTAGTAAATCAAACTATAGGAGGCCTTGCTTGTGGTAAACCAATAAAAGGGAATGTAGCCTTTCTTGGTGGGCCATTATTCTTTTTGTCAGAACTTAGACAAAGATTTGTTGAGACGTTAAATTTAGAAGGAGACCAAATAATTGCTCCAGAAAATTCTCAACTTTTTGTTGCTATAGGAGCTGCGCTTTTATCACAAAAAGAAAAAGTAACATCTCTAAAAAAAATAGTAGGTAAAATTTCAGATATATCGAATATAAAGGATGATAATCAAGCAAGACTTGAACCATTATTTAAGGATCAAGAAGATTATAAAAGATTTAAAGATAGACATAATAAAAATGTATTAAAAAGAGCAGAACTAAGTAATTACAAGGGACAAGCATATCTAGGAATAGATGCAGGTTCAACAACAACTAAAGTTGCACTTATAAGTGAAAATTCTGAGCTTTTATATTCTTACTATGGAAGTAATGAAGGAAATCCATTAAATAAAGTTGTAGATATTATAAAAGATTTATATGAAAAACTTCCAGATGCTGTGGAAATTATGAATTCTACAGTTACAGGTTATGGAGAAGCTTTAATTAAATCTGCGTTACATATAGATATTGGAGAAATTGAAACAATTGCACACTATAAAGCCGCAGATTACTTTTTACCAGGAGTAGACTTCATTTTAGATATAGGTGGACAAGACATGAAGTGTCTAAAAATTAAAAATGGAGCAATAGACAGTATACTATTAAATGAAGCTTGTTCATCAGGATGTGGATCATTTATTGAAAGTTTTGCTAAAACTCTTGATATGAAAATTGAAGATTTTGCAAAGGAAGCACTATTTTCAAAAGCACCAGTAGATTTAGGTTCTAGATGTACAGTATTTATGAATTCTAGAGTTAAGCAATCTCAGAAGGAAGGTGCAACAGTTTCTGACATTTCAGCAGGAATTTCATATTCTGTTATAAAAAATGCCTTGTTTAAAGTGATAAAATTAAGAAGTGAATCAGACATAGGTGAAAAAGTTATAGTACAAGGTGGAACTTTTTATAATGAAGCTGTGCTTAGAAGTTTTGAACTTATTTCAGGAAGAGAAGTTATAAGGCCAGATATATCAGGACTTATGGGTGCTTTCGGATGTGCACTTATTGCAAAGGAAAGATTTATTGAAGGCGAAAAATCAAGTTTATTACCAAAAGATAAAATAGATGAATTTCAGATGGTATCATCTTTTAGAAGATGTGGAAAGTGTGGAAACAACTGTTTACTTACTATAAATACATTTTCTAAAGATGAGGAATTTATTTCAGGTAATAGATGTGAAAGAGGATTAGGCATAGATAAACCTAAAGAAGATAAATTACCTAATTTATATGACTATAAATATAAGAGAACCTTCAATTATAAGCCGCTTAAAGAAAGTGACGCAAAACTTGGAGTAATTGGAATTCCAAGAGTTCTTAATATGTATGAAAATTATCCATTTTGGTTTACTCTTTTAACTAGTTTAGGGTTTAGTGTTAAACTATCGGCAGCATCAAGCAAAAAGATATATGAACTTGGAATAGAGACAATTCCATCGGAATCAGCTTGTTATCCTGCTAAACTTGCTCATGGACATGTAATTAATTTAATAAATAGAGGAATTAAAAATATATTCTATCCTTGTATATCATATGAAAAAAATGAATTTAAGGATGCTCAAAATAATTATAATTGTCCTATGGTAATTTCTTATCCAGAAGCCATAAAAAACAATATGGATGAATTAAAATCAAATGATATTAATTTTATGGAACCATTTTTATCTTTAAATGATGATACTGAACTTGCTAATAGACTAGTGACAGAATTTAAAATATTTAATGTTACGCTACAAGAAGCAAAAATAGCAGTAAATAAAGCAAGTATGGAAAGAGACGCTTATAAAAAAGACATACAAAATAAAGGTGAAGAAGTTATAGATTATTTGAGAAAAAATAACAAAAAAGGAATAGTATTAAGTGGAAGACCATACCACATAGACCCAGAAATAAATCATGGTATTCCTGATATTATAAGTTCCTTTGATATGGCAGTATTAACTGAAGATAGCGTATCACATTTAGGTGTTTTAAAAGATAAATTAAGAGTTGTAGATCAGTGGATGTACCATTCAAGGCTATATAGAGCAGCTGCCTTTGTAGCTAATGAACCTTGCGTTGATATTATTCAATTAAATTCTTTTGGATGTGGGCTAGATGCTGTTACTACAGACCAAGTAAATGAAATAATTTCATCTAAGGGAAAAATATATACCGTTCTTAAAATAGATGAAGGTAATAATCTAGGAGCAGCTAAAATAAGAATAAGATCATTAAAAGCCGCTATGGATGAAAGAAAAAGAAAAAATTATGTACCAGTTCAAGAGAAAGTTGTATATGAGAATCCAGTATTTACAGAAGAAATGAGAAAAAAACATACAATTTTAGCACCACAAATGTCACCAATACATTTTGATTTGATTGAAACGGCAGCTAGAGCGGCTGGATATAATATAGATGTATTGCCATCAATGGATATGAAAGCAGTTGATGAGGGCTTAAAATACGTTAATAATGATGCTTGTTATCCTTCAATAATAGTTGTTGGACAAATGATTGAAGCTTTAAAATCTGGGAAGTATGATATAAATAACACTTCAGTTATAATAACTCAAACTGGTGGAGGATGTAGAGCTACAAATTATGTTGGATTTTTAAAGATGGCATTAAGGGATGCAGGATTTGAGCAAGTACCAGTTATATCTTTAAATACAGTAGGTCTTGAAGAACAACCAGGATTTAAAATAACACCAAAACTTATTCATAAAGCAATTATGGCTGTAGTTTATGGAGATTTATTTATGAAGGTTTTATATAGGACAAGACCTTATGAAAAAGTTAAGGGCTCTGCAAATGAACTTCACAATAAGTGGAATGAAAGAGCTAAGTTAAATTTAATTAGTGGTAGCAAAAGACAATTTAATAAAAATATAAAAGAAATAATTAATGATTTTGATAACTTACCATTACTAAATATTAAAAAACCTAAAGTTGGAGTTGTTGGGGAAATATTAGTTAAATTCCATCCAACAGCTAATAATGATATAGTAGGAATTTTAGAAAATGAAGGAGCAGAAGCAGTAGTTCCAGATCTTTTAGACTTCTTCTTCTATTCAGCTCTTGATGCGGATTTTAAATCTAAATATCTTGCAGGAAGCAAAATGACAAAGAATATATGTAACATTGCAATTATGTATATGGAAACCTATAGAAAAACTATGAAGAAGTATTTAGAAAAGAGCAATAGATTTTATCAACCTAAACACATAAGAGAACTGGCTAATATGGCATCACCTATACTATCACTTGGAAATCAATGTGGAGAAGGATGGTTTTTAACAGCTGAGATGATTGAACTTATAAAAAGTGGAACTAGTAATATAGCTTGTCTTCAACCTTTTGCATGTTTACCTAATCATGTGACTGGAAAAGGAATGATTAAGACTTTAAAAGAAAGATATCCAAGCTCAAATATAGTAGCTATAGATTATGATCCAGGAGCATCAAATGTAAATCAATTAAATAGAATTAAACTTATGTTATCAGTGGCATTTAAAAATTTAGAAGAAGAACCTACAATTCATAAGGAACAAGAAGAAGGTATAGAGAAACAACAGTTCCATAATGAAGTAAGTCTAACGTAGTATACAGGGAGATCCTCTTTAGGTTGTTTATCTATCTAGAGGTACAAATTCAAAATTGAGCGTATACATTTAGATAAACTTTGAAATATTTACAATTTAAATTAATATATAGAAATTATTTTTAGTTGCGAATCCTATCTAAAAAGTATTAAATATTGTTATCATTAATTTGAGTAGAAGGGACAATTGTTCCTTCTATTTCTAGTTTATTTTATATAATATTTAGAAAAATAGTGGGTAACTTATTGTCAAAGTGTATTTAGGAGTGTATCTTATATATAGTAATGTATAATTGTAAATTATTATGTAGTTTTTGTATAAGAACTTTAATATATGAGATAAGGTGAAACTTTTTAGGTGCAATTTTATGCTCTAGCTGAAGTTAGTTGAACTTATAACCACAAGGGGCACCTAGTAACCACAAGGGTCACAATGTACCATCAAGGGGTATATTGTTTATGTCAGTGTAGTTGTTAGCAATAACATTCTAAAAAGTTGATAGCTAAGAACTGTGACATACATGGAAAAATTTAAGATATGCAATTTGGAGGTAATGAATGAACACGGAAGATAATCAAGGGACAGTGGAAAAAACAAAAGATAAGAAATTTAAACCATTAGTATTTTTTATGGGAATAATATATATAGTTGTTTTTTTAGGAATAACAACTCCACTTGTATTGATTTTTGGACCATATGAAAATACGAGAAGGGTATTTGTATCAACTTTACTTGGAACAAGGCATGCATATTTAATAACTGATTTTATTTCGCAACAAAGTATAAATGAAATTTTAGGAGTAAAGAAAGAAGAGCCAAAAGAACAGGTTACTCAAAATATCGCTACAGATATTAATAAAATAAAGGTTAAATATACAAATGGAAATGATATAAGCCGATATGATATACATACAGATAGGTATGATGGATATGTATTAGAAATAAAGAATCCCTTAGGTGTTAAGGTTGCAATGACAAAATATGTAGGTAAAATGGGACAAAAGACAAGTGATATGGCAAAGGAGCATAATGCTATTGCAGCGATTAATGGAGGCGCTTTTGTTGATGAGTCTTCAGATGGAACACTTTATGCAGGAACTGGAGCAGAACCGGGTGGCTTTGTAATTTCTGCAGGAAAAGTTGTATATCCAAAAACTAATGTGAAGAAAAATAATATTGAAAATGTTATTGCTTTTACAAGAGGAGGACAACTTATAGTAGGAGATCATACTCTTTTGGAACTTCAAAAATTAGATGTACAAGAAGCAATGTGTTTTAGAAGACCTAATATTATAATTAATGGAGAGCCTCAAGTTAGAGACAAAATGGCAGATGGACTTAACCCTAGAACTGCGGTTGGACAAAAAGAAGATGGAACAGTAATATTTTTAGTTATTGATGGCAGAAAAATTACTGCGCCAGGAGCAAGTATATATGATGTACAACAAATAATGCTTGAAAGAGGAGCTATTAATGCAGGTGCACTAGATGGCGGATATTCATCAACAATGTATTATAAAGGTGATGTAATAAATTCTCCTAATGCGTGGGATGGAGAAAGGTCTGTTGCTACAGCATTTTATGTTGAGTAATACACATGAAAGAAAAGAAAATCTTTCTAAATCTTATGGAACTGAAATAAAATAAGTATCTAAAGATACGACGTATATTTTGTGTAGGAGAGGATTAATTAATGAAAAACTTGGTGAGAATATTAGCATGGACTCTTATAGCATTAGTAATTCAACAAAGTATATTTTTATATGTAGAAAAGGTATATCTAGCTACAGATGTAAAAATAGAAGCTGAAAAAGTTGAAGAAAAAGAAGTTCCAAAAGAGAAGAATCCAAATGAAATTGATATAAAAGATGGAATAGGTCAAGTTTCATTATCATCAGACGGGAGATTTGTAGCTTTCTTAGAAGATAATAAGCTTAAAGTATTGGATAGCAATGATAATAGTGAAAAAGAATTTAAAAGTGATAGCAATGGAGAAGTAGTATTTTATAAGTGGTTAACAAATGAAAATAGCATAATTATTATTCAGAAAGTACAGAAAAATGGGGATTTTTACTTTGAACCAGTATCCTTTACTGCAAATAAAGGAGAAGCAAGACAACTTACAGATGTTAATTTAAACGAAGTGAAAATAAATATAAAAAATAAAAATGATAAAATTGATAATGTAGTATTTTCAAATGCAACACATAGTCTTTACATAAAGGTTCAAAAGCAAAATGGAAAAAGTGATTTGTATTATGCAAATGTAATGAATCAATTAGCGGAGGTTAGGTCAAATAAAGATATAGGGAATATTATAGTTCCAACCACAAATGCAAATGCAGTAATGGAAATGGGAGAAAGTGCAACTATATTAAATAGTCAAGGAAATATAGAAATACCTAATGTTAAAATCACAAAAGTATTGGGTACTGATATTAATGATAATGTATACTTTGGTGAGCAAGTGAATGATAAAATTACTAAAATTTATTATACAATGTTAAATAGTGACAAACTTCAGTGGAGGACATTGACATTATCAAAGCCAGTAGACAAAGAAGATATAATAGTAGATTATTCTGGTAAGGTTTATGTGAATGATAAACTTGCAGGGAATGTTTTAGAGCTTACGAGTAAAAAGACAATTAAATATCAAGGGCAATTAGTACAAGCATATTCTAAAGGAATTATTTCTAGAGATAACAATAAATTAATAAAGAATGAAATAGTAGAAAATAAAATATCTATTAATTAATCATGTAAAATATAGATACCCACAGTGAAGACTGTACTTAAATGTATGTCCCACCGAAATGAAGGTCATGCATTTGTTCAGGTTACGTGAAGATTTAGCTG
>JAKBFR010000180.1 GCA_021837545.1 Bacillota bacterium
TATCTTTTAACCAACCTTTTGCCATAGCTCCATCACTATATAGGTAATACCAATTACTGTCTGGTTTAATCCATCCACTTGATTTACTACCATCTGATTTATAATAATACCAATTTCCACCCTCTAATTTCCAACCAATTGATGATGAAATACTTGTACTATTATTTGTTGTTGCTTTTACTGTATCAGTTGCTTGTACTCCTGTTGGAGCTGCTGTATTTGTTTTAGTCTTATCTACGGTTGCTGTTGACCCTGTGTTCGTTGTATTTGACCCTGTATTTTTTGTTGTGTTTGTACTTGAATTTGTTGCTTCAGAAGTTTTGTCAGAATTATCAACGACTTTAGAAGCATCAGTTTCAGTTTTTGGTGTTGACACAATTCCTGCTGATATTAATAGATCGTTATATGATTTATTAATATCTTCACCATATGTAAGACTTGGAGCCCACTTTCCACCTAAAGCATTTACTGTCACCGCATTACCTTTAATAGTAACAAAATGTCTTGGGTCATATGTATTGCTCTTTGGGTAACCAATAGCACCTGCATAAAGTGCTAAATGATCTAAATGAGCTTGTACACCTTCATCCCATGAATTAAATTTTTGATGAACATTTGGATCAGTATCTGCTCCACCTACAACGGTCTTCATTCCACATGGATTTTTATAGCTTTCATCTAAAACTCCACCAAAATTACCATATCCCGTCTCCTTAGCTGCTTGTACATATGCAATAGCTGGATTAACATTCCCATGCTCTGGTGCATACTTCCAATACAATTCAGCTAATCCAATAAATGTATTCGTTGCACCTTTAGACTCTGCCCATTGTTCAGCCTGTTTTGCTGTCACTTCTGTTCCTGATATTATTTTAATATCAGGAATAGCTGCTTTTACATTAGTTGTTGGCATTAATACTAAAATTATTGCAAAAGCAAGTAAAAATGTAGTCAATTTCTTAATAGCCTTCAAAACAGCTTTCCTCCGTTCTCTTTAGTTTAATCCGAAAAAGTAAAATATTTACCTTATTATATAATACAACTATATTTCCTATTTTAGGTACTTTGTATTGCAAATAACGACTTGTTTTTGACAAGTAATTATTTCCAATATGTCATTTTATAATAATTTTCATTTGTTAACATTCAAAGCCAAAGTGAAAACTACACAATCCTGAAATTATAATTATCCATTAAATATATACCAAAACTATAAAGAAAGAGTACTCATTGTGCAATATTGCATCAGAGTACCCTTTCTTTCAATGGGATATCATATAACTTTCTCTTTGGTATTTATATGTTCCCTGCAATAACCTCTGCTATAGCCGCAGCTACTTTTTGTTGACTAGCTGGGTCTGAACATCTTATTGCTTCTTCTTTGTTTGTTATAAATCCAACTTCAACTAATACTGCTGGCATATTTGTATTTCTACATACAAATAAATTTTGTTCTTGGCTACCTCTATTATTTAATCCAAGTTTATTTGCAATATTGTCATTTATAAGGGTAGCTATTTCCTTACTTTTTTCTATTCTATCACTATTTAATTTACTACCAAAAGTAGCATCCTGAGACTCTTCACTATAAAGACTTAATACACCTTGAGCCGTCTCACCTGCTGAATTATGATGTATGCTTATAAAGAAATCAGCATTAGCATTATTAGCAATATTCACTCTGTTTGTAAGACTTTGAACCAAATCTATTGTTTCTCTTTGCCCTGAAGCTCTCGTCATTATTACATTATAGCCTCTATTTTCAAGTTCAGTTTTTAATTTAGATGCAACCATAATATTTAAATCTGCTTCATTATATGTTACTCCATCTATTGTAGCTGTGGCACCACCATCTCCGCCATAATTATGACCTGCATCTACTACAATTGTCTTTTTGCCATTTGACGGATTATTATTTGTTGGATTATTAGTTGGAGGATTATTTTGATTAGATGAAGTTTGCTTCTTACCATCCGAACCAATGTTAAATCCATCTATTTTAGTGTTAGTAACCATTCTTCCCGTAGATGTATCTAAATAATATGAATCTCCATTAGAGGTAATCCATCCTGTTGCCATAGCGCCACTTTCTTTTAAGTAGTTCCATGTTCCATCAAGATTAATCCATCCCTTAGCCATAGCTCCAGTATCATATAAATAATAGTTAACTCCATTATCTGAAATCCATCCTGTTGCCATACTACCATCAGTATTAAAGTAATACCAATAATTATTTAATTGCATCCAACCAGTTGCCATGGTACCACTATCATTGAACATATAGCTCTTACCATCTATTTTATTGAAACCAGTTACCATACTTCCATCGCCTTGAAGATAATACGAACTGTTATTGTCTTTAAGCCAACCCGTCTTCATTTTTCCACTTTTCTCAGAAAAGTACCATTTATTATTTAATTTTATCCATCCATCATTCGTTGCCATAACTCCTGAATCTTTTAAATAATATAAACTTGAACCATCATATTGAATTCCAATTGCCATGGCACCTGAATCAGTTAAAAAGTACCAATTATTATTTAATTGTTTCCAACCTTTAACCATAATCCCTGAATTATCAAAATAGTACCATTTCCCATTATAACTTACCCAATCAGTTGCCATTTTTCCGTCATCTTTTAAGTAGTACCAATTGTTATCAGGTTTAATCCACCCAATTGCTTTTGTATTATCTGATTTATAGTAATACCAAGCTCCTTTTTCATTTTTCCAACCGATAGTTGATGTTATATTAGTTTTATCATCTACAGTTTCATCCCCTGTTTGAGGTTTATTTTCTGCAATAACCTCTGATACGTTTGGTGCACTTGGTTTACTCTCAGTTTTTCCTGGATTTGGGGCTGTATTTGATGGTTCATCACCACCATTATTGGTATTATTAGAATCACTTGTATCCTTTTGATAATCTACTCCAGCAAAATCTAGTAAATCTTTATATAATGCATTTACTTCCTCACCATATGTAGCACTTGGAGCCCATTTTGTCCCTAAAGAGTTTACTGTAGTTGCCTTCCCTTTAATAGTTACAAAATGTCTTGGGTCATAAGTATCATCCTTTGGATATCCTTTAGCTCCTGCATATAAAGCTAAATGATCCATGTGTGCTTGTACACCTTCATCCCAAGTGTCAAATCTTTGATGAGCATTTTTATCAGTATCTCCGCCACCTGATGGTGTCTTAAGTCCACATGGATTTTTATAACTTTCATCTAAAACTCCACCAAACTTTCCGAATCCAGTTTCTTTTGCTGCTTGTACATACGCAATAGCTGGATTAACATCACCACAATCAGATGAATACTCAAAATAAAGTTTTGCAATCCCTATGAACGTGTCTGTTGCCCCTTTAGATTTAGCCCATTTTTCTGCTTGTTTCGCAGTAACTTCACTGTCTGATATTATTTTAAAATCAGTAGTTGCTGCTTGTACACTTAGTGTTGGAACTAAACTTAATACCATTGCAAATGTTAGAACAAAGGTAATAATCTTCTTTTTTATATTCAAAACAGTTTGTCACCTCCTTATATTAGATTCTAACAAAAAATGTAACATGATTAAAGGTAATTTTGAAAATTTATAGATTTTTTTATTATATATTCACAATAATGTGTTTTTAACCATGAATATGTTATTATTTGTATTAATCCATAACATACTTAAGACAATTAGTATATTATAAAATATACTAATTAATTCAAACTGAAGTTGATAAAAAACAACAATTTATTCTGAACTCTTTATTTTTTATTAAACACAAAAAAGAGAGCCTTTTCTATTGCTCTCTTTTAGTGATTATGATTCTTTCCCTTGTTGCATCTGCCAAGATTGTCCTGACAATCAGCAAGAGTGTCCATTAAGTTGTCTACTAATTTACATGTAAGACACGATTGATTATCAATCAACTTATCATTCATGCACATTAAATAACTAATAAAATTTTGATTAGTATACGCATATAGAAATAGTAATATCATTATTAGCTTATTTAACAATACTCCTTGATTTTCCACAACCATTGTAGACAAGGTCAAGTCACTTATTGGATCACATGTTGTTCCACTATTCGTTCCCAAAGTATCGAAATCAGTATCAGAAAAATTACAGTTACTCATTCTCTTCCTCTCCATGTACAAACATATTATATAATAATAGTATGAAGAATCTTTCCCTTTTGTTACTTATTAAATTTAAGTATTAATTTTTTACTCATCACGCTTTAATGTTGAACTTTTGAGCAATACAACTGTAATATAGATAAACAGGCATAAGGTATAAAGCTGTGCTTATTCATCAATTAAATTGATAATTTAAAAGTACTAATTGTCAATGCTCAACATTCCTGTTTATTAATCAAATATGAAATTTGATAAAAAAAGCACCTCCGTGTTATTATTAAGTTGCTTAAGCAAAACAAAAACGGGAGGTGAGTTGCAAAATGCAACAATTAAAT
>JAKBFR010000035.1 GCA_021837545.1 Bacillota bacterium
TGAAGGTCATGCTTTTGTGGAGGCGTTACATCAGAGGATTTAGCTGTAGATATTTCTTCAGTAGAAGTTGTTCCATTTTTGCTTGTCCCAATGAATATTGGGAGCATGCTTAAATGGGGGCAACTTCTACTGATAGAAATTCACAGCTAAATCCTCAGTAACCCGAACAAATGTATGACCTTCATTTCGGTAGTTTATTCAATTGACCTAATTTATACTTTGGGTATCTATGTTACGCAATACCCGTATATTTTGATTGATAACTTAAACTGGTTTTATTTTGGGTTTAATGTTAATATATATAGTGCTAAAAGTAGTAACTAAAGGAGGATAAGTAAAATATCATGGCGAAGGTTATTATTGCGGAAAAACCATCTGTTGCTAAGAATATTGCAGATGCATTTAAAATTAAAAACAGGAAAGACGGCTATTTTGAAGGTGATGGATATTATATAACATGGGCATTTGGGCATCTTTTGCAGCTTTATGATGCAAAAGATTATGATGAAAATATGAAGGGCTGGAGATTTGAGAAGTTTCCATTTATTCCAGAGCATTTTTTGTATAAGGTAAAATGCGATAGTGCGGATAGAACTATAGAAGATAAGGGAGCAAAAAAACAACTTGGAATAATAAAGGGTCTAATTGATAGAGAAGATGTTGATGGTATTATCTCAGCCACGGATTTTGATAGGGAAGGTCAAGTTATTGCCGATGAATTATTTGGTTATTTTGAGGTGAAAAAACCTATATATAGATTGCTTTTAAACGAATGGACACCTGATGAAGTTAAAAGCGGTATGGAATCTTTAAAGGATAATAAAGAGATGCAATCACTTCAAGATGCTGGTATAGGAAGGCAATGGAGCGATTGGATTATTGGAATTAATTTAACTTCTGTAAGTACGTTAAAATATAAATTTGAAGAAAATAAGACTATTAATATAGGAAGAGTGTTATTACCTACATTAAAGATTATTTATGATAGAGATAAAGAAATAGAAAGTTTTACAGCAACAACTTACTATAAATTAGTATCAAATTTTAAAACTTTAAGAAATGGAGAATTTGAAGGACTTTATTATGAAAATGATTCTGAAAAGTTTGAAAAAAAAGAAGATTTAGATAAGTATATTCCTTTGCTTCAAGGATCAACCGCTAAAATTATTGATAAACAAACAGAATTAAAAAAGGAATATCCACCTTATTTATTTAATTTATCAAATTTACAAGGGTATGTTACAAGTAAATACAAAGGTTGGACATCGGATAAGGTTTTAAAGGTTGCACAATCTCTTTATGAAAAGAAACTTACAACTTATCCTAGAACAGCAAGTGTAGTTTTAGAAGAAAGTTTGAAGGATAGGGTAAAAAAAGTTTTGGATACTTTAAAAGTTGGTTTACCATATGAAAAAGATATTAAGTTTAATACATCTAAAAGAATTTTTGATAGCTCGAAAGTTGAAAGCCATAGTGCCATAACTCCAACATATATTAAACCATCAGGATTATCTGCAGATGAAAGGGTAGTTTATGAAGCTATCAAAAATAGATTTATAATGCAATTTATGCCTATAGCTGAGGCAGAAGAAACAAAGGTAACGTTGAAAGCTAATAATTCAGAAGTTAAGGGCATATTTATTTCTAAGGGAAAAGTAAAGCTTGTGGAAGGATGGAAGGTAGTAGAAAAAATAGAAAGTAAAGATATAATTCTTCCAAAGATTGAAATAGATGAAAGTGTAGATATTATAGACTCAAAAGTAAATTCAGTTACTAAAAAACCACCCAAATATCATACTGAGAAAACTTTGCTTAGAGTTATGGAAACCTGTGGAAAAGGTGTTGAAGGTACGGAAGATTCAGAAGAGATGATGCAAGCTATTTTGAGTGGATATAGTATAGGTACACCAGCAACTCGTGCTGAAACTATAAAAAAGCTAAAAGATATAGGATATCTAAAGTCTAAAGGGAAAAATCTTATGTGCACAGACCTTGGAATAAATCTAGTAGAAATATTTCCAGTAAAAGATTTGTTAGACTTAGAGTATACAGGAAAACTAGAAAAAACTCTTTCTGATATTGAAAAGGGGAAATTCGAAAAAAGTGACTTTATGAAAATGATAACAGATTTTACAATTGAGTCTGTTGATTCAATAAAAAAAGATGAAGGGGCATTATCAAGATTTAAAGTTGAAATACCTAAAGATGTTGAAAGATTAGGGCCTTGTCCTATTTGCGGAAATGCAGTAATTGAAGGGGAGAAAGGTTTTGGATGTAGTAACTGGAAGAATGGGTGTAAATTTACCATTTGGAAGGATGATAAATACATTGCATCCTTTGGGAAAAAGATATCTAAGGAAATGGTTGAACTTTTACTTAAAAATGGGAAAGTAGGATTTAGAAATTTAAAAAGTAAAAAGGGAAATACATTTTCAGCTTATTTTAAATACGAAAAAAATGAAGAAACGGGATATTTTAATTGGAAGATTGAGTTTATCGATTAATATTGCCAACATGAAATTTCACTTGCAGAACCTAAACGTGTTGTCTTGGATATTAATCCAGGTAAGGAATTTTTAAGTAAAAATAAAAATTAAATTTAACTTTTAGGGCAGTATATATAGCATATACTGTCTTTAATTTTATGAAAATTTATATCAATATTCAATACCTTTGAGTTATTTCGCCATTCATTAATAAAATTATAATATTATACTTCTATGGTTAGCATATGCAATTAATAATTTAAGCCTACAATTATAAACATTCATTTTGATATATTTAAAATATTATCCAAGTTAATAATTTGTAATATAATAATGCATATATAAATATAAAATGATAATAAATATAGCATTTTATATTGACATATAAAAATTAAGAGGGTAAACTTATAGAAGTAATTTTAAAAAAAATCATAGAATTTGTAGAAAACAATGGCGTTTTCATTTCAAAGGGAAAAATATATTCAATGTTGGATATACCCTTTTGAAATGAGAGCGCTTTTTTATTATTTAGGAAAGTACAATAAAGTAAATAATTAAAATTATTCAAGGGGGAATAAAAAAATGGAATTGTTAAATGGAGCAGATATGGGATTTGTAATTATTTGTGCTGCGTTAGTAATGCTAATGGTACCAGGGTTAGCTTTATTTTATGGTGGTATGGTAAGGAGTAAAAATGTACTAAGTATTACAGTACAAAACTATGCAGCCCTTGTTATTATATCTCTACAATGGATTTTTATAGGGTATACCCTAGCCTTTGGTCCTGATGTAAATGGAGTAATTGGGGGATTAGATTGGAGCTTTTTGAAAAATATAGGTATTACACCTAATGCGGATTACGCAAGTACAATACCACATTTAGAATTTGTAGTGTTCCAATTAATGTTTTCAGCAATTACTGCAGCTGTTATTTCAGGTTCTGTTGCTGAACGTATGAGATTTCCAGCCTTTTTGATATTTATTATTTTATGGAGTACATTAGTGTATGATCCTATTGCTCATTGGGTGTGGGGTACAAATGGATGGATAAAAAATTTAGGAGTTCTTGATTTTGCTGGAGGACATGCTGTTGAGATGAATTCAGGTATTTCTGGACTTGTTGCAGCCATATTTATTGGTAAAAGAAAGAAGGTAAGCCCAGAACCACATCATATACCTATGGCAATACTAGGTGGAGGGCTTTTATGGTTTGGATGGTTTGGATTTAATGCAGGGAGTGCTCTTGCTATGAATTTTACGGCTGTTAATGCTTTTGTTACTACAAATACTTCTGCGGCAGCAGGAGCAGTTGGATGGGTAGCTTGTGAATGGATTCTTTATAAGAAACCTACAGCACTTGGAATAGTCAGCGGAGCCATAGCTGGATTAGTTGCAATAACTCAAGGTGCGGGATTTGTAAGTCCTATATCAGCAATATTTATTGGATTGATTGGGGGAACATTGAGTTTCTTTGCTATAGCAGTATTAAAAAGAAAATTAGGATATGATGATACTTTAGATGCTTTTGGTTGTCACGGAGTAGCAGGGATCTGGGGATCTATAGCTACAGCTATATTTGCATCAAAGTCAATTAATCCAGCAGGTGCAGATGGATTAATATATGGGAATTTTCATCTTTTAAAAGTTCATTTAATATCAGCATGCGCTACTGTCTTATATGCAGCAACTGTAACTTTTATAATACTTAAGATTATGAGTTATTTGATGAACATAAGAGTTACTACAAATCAAGAAGCAGAAGGATTGGATATATCTTTACATGGAGAAGAAGCATATTCGGGTTTTAATAGATAGAAATTAGTTTTAATAAAAAGGGATTGTTACAAAATGGAAAGTTAATTTCTATTTTGTAACAATCCTTTTTTATATTGATGATAATTGCATAAATTATAGCATGTCCATTGCTACGAACAAAAGCAAGAATATAAATTAAGTAAAAAAGGATGGGATTAAAAATTTAATGATAGATCCGCTTTTAGGTCATATTGTCTAAGTTTTTTCCTATCAGAGAAAACCTTATTAATGGATTCATATATATTAGAACAATCTTCGATTAAATATCATATTATACACCATGAATATTATTAGGAGATGCTTTCTTCATGAGAAAGAAGTTAAAAGTATTAACGGCTTTATTGATTTCAAGTGTAACAGCTATATCTATGTTTGGATGTGGTAATGCCAAAACTGATGAAGGTAAAGTGACTATACGTTTAAATGAAGTAACACGGTCTGTTTTTTATGCACCAATGTATGTAGCTATGAGTGAAGGCTTTTTTGCTGAAAATGGAATTGAAATTGATTTACAAACAGGTCAAGCCCCCTGAACTCACTTGCGAAGAAATGGGCAATAATGGTAGCAAAGATTCTATTTTTTTTTATCATTGTTGCTACCAATGAAATTAAGGTTTAAATCTCCACTATTTCCATCCCATGTAACTTTATCTGTTAGTCCTCTAAGTAGTTCTTTTATTTCATCGTGAGTCAAGGTATCTATTATAGAACATTTTTCTAGTAGACACTTTATGAAGGATAAAGTTAATTCTTCCATATCTATTTGTTCAATTGTATTATTAGCATCATTTAGGTCTTTATTAAGTTGTGCTATTTCTTCCTTAAGTTCCTTTATCTTAGGAATAATGAAATCTCCTAAATCAGGTTCCAAGGACACTTTAGTGAGGAGATTATCTATTTGATCTTTTTTTTGTTTAATAAGGACATTAAGGTTACTTTCTAAATTATCTTTAACAACTGCTTTTCTAGTTTGTTTATTTTTCGCCATAAGATCTTTTAGGAAGGTTTCTTTAGTTTTACCTAGGTCCTTTATGGCATTTATAACAACTGGATCTATTTGTTCTACTTTTCCATTTGGATTATCACATCTAGTTCCTTTAGAGTCTTTTTTCATTGTACAAGCATAGTAGTATAGTTTATTTCCAGTTTTTTTACTAACTGGACCATGCATTATTCTCATTGGAGAGCCACATTTTGAACATTTCATTATACCTGTCAATAAAGCATTATGGCTTCTTGCTGATACCGTGAATTTATCACTATTTCCTGTATACATTTTTTGAACTTTAAGCCAGTCTTCTGATTCTATTATTCCTTTATGTTTGCTAACAGCAACTATCCAATCTGAGGTATTTCTAAATTCGCGACCATGATTACCATCTTTTGAGTAGATTGTTTTAAGCTTATTGTAGGTCAGAAATCCATTGATTCCATCAGGTGTTCCACATAAAGTCATACCTTGCGAACCAAGATAATCAAATATTTCTTCACTAGATTTTGCATAAACAGGATTATTTAATATTGCTCTTAAGGTTGATTTTCTAAAATTGACTCCAGTTCTTGTTTTATAATAATTTTGCAATAAGTATGCTTCGAGAGAAGCTAGGGATTTTAGTTCTAGATATTTATCATATATTAATTTAACTATTTTCAATTCTTCATCATCAATTGATAATTTAGCCATTGAACGTTCAGTCATATTTTCATCATAGTATGTTACAGGAGTAGATTTATAGCCAAGTGGAGGAGTCCCACCAAGCCACCTGCCAGACTTTGCAAGTTCAAGCATGTTATCTCTTACACGTTCTGCAATAGTTTCACGTTCTAGCTGAGCGAATACTGAAGCTATGTATATCATTGCTCTTCCCATTGGTGAGCTAGTGTCAAATTGTTCTCTTATGCTTACAAAATCAACATTGTATCTTTGAAGAGTTTCAAGGGTAGAAGAGAAGTCAGCTACATTTCTAGAGATACGGTCTAATCTATAGCATATTAATATATCAAATTTCTTTAAAGAAACATCATTCATGAGTCTCTGAAATTCAGGTCTGTTAGTATTTCCACCAGAGAATCCTTCATCTTCATATATTAGAAATTCATAAGATTCATTATTTCTATTTTGATTTGACAAATAATCCTTACACATTTGAACTTGATTTTCTATACTGTCACCTTTTCCAGTGAATTTTGATTTTCTACTATATATTGCTACTTTCATGTTGCCACCTCATTTTAGAATAGATGATTTGATTTCCTATTTATGGTGTGAAAAGATTTTAATTTTATCAAGGAGTTTCTTGTTCTAAATAATTAGCAATTTCTTAAATAAGAAGATTTATGAATTATTCATAACATGAAATAAACACCTACATTATATAATATGAACATAATAAGGGAAATTATATGTAGTTTATATGATTAATTAGTTTTTTTATTTGTTAGACTTAATGATTTTATTGGAAATTAATTTTAATTTAGGAGGTTGCATAGTATGAACTAAGCAATGTTTAAGGGAGAGAAAGTTTTTTGAAGATAAATGTTCATATTAATTATCCAAATGATATGGAAGCATTAGAAAAGAAAGCTGCTGATTTATTATCTTCAATACTCATAAAGAAACTCCAACCTAAAGAAATTGATGAATTAGTTGAAATACTTAAAGATGATTCAAATAAGATTACTTGGTAGAAACATCAGAAGAATTAATGCTTTCTTCTATTTTATAAGATGATGATACACTCATTAAAAAGAATAGATTATTTAATGATACGATTTCTTCAATTCCAATAACACTCATAACTAAAAAGAGGTGTGCATAAGGTGTAGATGGGGCGTAGTTTATACTCATTTTTTGATTATTAAGTAATGCATCTTATTTATAATAAATGTTGCTACTAAATTATAATAGAAGTTTAAATCTAATCAATTTTCTAAGGAATAAAATCTTTAAAATAGCAAAGGATAAGTTATAGAGTAATTTATGTTAATAATGCAAGTCTATTAACATAATATGGAGGGATAATAATGCCAAGAAAAGTAATTCGTTTAATAATATTTGTAATATTTATAACAGTATCTATGAGTAATATAGCATATGCACAAATACCAACTAAATCTCAACCTTATGGGCCTAAAGTATCAGATTTACAGAACAAAGAAGACATTATTAATAGCTTAGAGCAAATTAAAACGATACGAGCAAATTTAACTGTAATTAATGTAAAACCTACCACACCAGCTGAAGAATTAAAAACCATAGATACTAATTTAGAGAGATATATTGAGCAACTTCGAATTATTAGAGCAAATTTAGTAAAGCATGCTGATACATATGGAAATTCAATTTCCGATGTATTCTTTTCAGAACAAATTGTGGCTATAACTGATTGCTATATTATAAGTCTAAAACATCAACAAATCTTGGTGAGATTAGTAGAAACCAATCCAGGAGAAGCATCTACGCTATTTTATTCAACTTATATGATACCAATATATTACTACATTACACAAGGAGATCAACTGGTAGCTTATACTCAAACATATATGGTAATTTCTTGATGAATTTAGAGTGAAAATTTAATATTATGAGCAAAAATAATGTTCCTTAGTTCGTCATATTATTGACATAATTGTCCTGTAATATAATGAGTATAAGATACTTAAAATATTATTTACCCCTTATTAAAAATAAATTATTAACCAGCGAAAAGAATGACCTATTCACCCTAGTAGGCCATTATTTTTGCATATAAATTTATTTTTTTAGCCATGTTGTAAATGTCATGGAGTCAAATTACAATAAAAAGGTTATATTAAAAAGGCAATACCCATTAAAATCAAAATAATTTTAATGGGTATTGCCTTTCTTCATGCCACCTTGTGAAAATCATTACTAGATACATCATTATCTATAACAACTTCAAGCTTTGTTGATATTACGGTATTGAGTTTATTAATGGAAGCTGGCAGTCCAATAATTTGGTTCTCTAAGCGAATTAGCAAATAGGCTGTTACAGCTGTTTAAGCGTAAGTTAGTTATATAATGCTTTGATTGAAGTACATTATATAGAGCCGATAATCGAGGCGTATGAGTCACGCTTGGATCAAAGTAATTTTAATATCTTTATGTACTTATCATCATAAGATGGCAGATATGGGCGAGATACCGAGGCCAGTATTAAGAGATATAATTAAATAATAATTATTTAATCTTTATTTGTATATTTTTTTCTGATTTATCTGATAATAAATTATAATCTTACGAAAGTGCTTAATATTATGGAGGCTAAAATGAAAATATTAAAAAGGATATTATCACTTATTATGGTTTCAGTTATTATGATTGCAATAATTGCAAGTTGTGATCGAAATGTAATTAGCACTAGTTCAAGAGTTGTTGAAGGAAATCCTGTTAAAGTCGCGGTATTTTTAATAGATTTTATTGATGAGTATACTTCTATAGTCCGTAAAAATTTAGAAGATATTCAAAAAGAAAATGAAGGTAAAGTTGAATTTATCTTTTATGATGGCAAAGCAAATGAAGCTATACAAAATGAACAGATTAATAAAGTACTTAAAGAAGGCACTGATCTTATAGTATTAAATCTAGTTTCTTATAGAGATAGAGGATCTGTACAAACGGTTATTAATAAAATTAAACAAACTAATACTCCAGTAATTTTATTTAATAGGGAACCACTTACAATAGATGCTATTAAATCTTATAGAAAAGCTTTGTATATAGGAACAGATGCAAAACAAGCTGGTATTCTACAAGGAAAAATGATTGTTGATGCATGGAATACTAATAAAGAATCTTTTGATAAAAATAGAGATAATATAATGCAATATGTTATGTTAGAAGGTGAACGTAATAATATAGAAGCAATTGAAAGAACAAAATATTCTGTTTCAACAATTCAACAAGCTGGAATAAAAACGGAGGAAATTACATTAATATTTGCTGAGTGGAATACAGAATTAGCCCAAAATGCCACTGAATCATTATTTTTTAAATATGGTGACAAAGTTGAAGTAGTAATTTCAAATAATGATGCTATGGCAATAGGTGCTATTCACGCATTACAAAAATATGGTTATAACAAAGGAGACAAAACAAGAAAAATACAAGTTTTTGGAGTTGATGCAATACCAGAAGCTCAAGATTTAATTAGAAAGGGATTTATGACAGGTACTGTTCTTCAAGATGCTCATGATATGGCCAAAGCTGTTTATACTGTTGGAATGAACTTAGTTTATAATAAAAATCCTCTTGAGGGTACAGAATATAAATTTGATGAAACAGGAGTTGCAATTCGTATCCCGTACAGAGAATATATAAGTAAATAACTATAATAAAAATATCTAGGTATTATGTTTTTTATCTGTGCAATAATTTCAACAGTTTTGGCAGTAGTTGATTCTAATAAAGAGGATAGAAAAAAAGACAGTAGTAATTTTTGAAATTATATTTGATTGGGTAGGGCTAGCTTTAGTAATATTAGAAGCTATAGTATTTGGAGGAATATATCTTTTTATGAAAACTAAGTAGTTTTAGTAAGTGTAACAATTAATATATTATAAAAGAACATTTAAAATACAAATAAATAGAGAGTATGGATGTTGAAAAATATTAAATGTAAGATATCTGTAATTTAAAAAGCAATAAACATTAAATCATTTGATTTTAATGTTTATTGCTTTTCATCATGCCACTTTGTGAGAATCATCACTTGATCCATCATTATCAATAACAACTTCAAGTTTTGTTGATATTATGGTATTGAGCTTATTAATAGATGCTGATAAGCTAATTATTTGTTTCTCTAAGCGAATTAGCAAGTAAGCAGCAACAGCTATAGCAAAACAATTATTTACAATCAGATTAATTAATTCATTAATTGCCATAATCTCATCACCTCCTAAAAGGGATATATGTTTATGCATGGAAAGTTCTAAAGTTCTAAAAAATTTAAGAATTTAAGAACTTAAGAACTTTAGAATTTTAGAATTTTAGAATTTGCTTGTAAAATGCGAGTTAAGGGGTATTGGAGGATAAGGAAACTCGACTCACATACGTTCGCTGAGTGCTCACAGAGTAAGCGACCATCCTCAAATCATAGATTTGAGATGTTTGCGTAAGTTCGAAGATCCAAATATAAAATGCCCACAGGGAAAGTTCTGCTAGCAAAATAAAAAATGCACTGTGTGAAAGTTCGACTTGCCAAATATAAAAGCTCACAGAGAAAGTTTTGCTAATCAAATATAAAATTTGGAGCATCACTTTTGGACTCTCACTTATGTGATTTTTAAATATTTAACATATATCCATATTAGCAGTGAGAATTTTTGAGCTGCTAATAAACTTTGAGAAGAACCTAAATAAATATTGTATAAGAGTGAATCATAATGGTCATAAGATGCCATCAGATTAGTAATAATTTTGCTAAAAAGTTTTTATTAATAATGTAGATATATTTGCATTGTCTAAAATCTTAGGATATTCTAGTGTAACTGTAATCGAACAAGCATCTTTAGGAGATTCTTATTACCTTGGAAGGAATTGTGAAAAAATTATGATGAAGCATTTAAACATTATAAAAAAGCAGCAAATAAGGGTTATGCACATGCTCAATATATGCTTGCATTTATGTATTATAATGGAGAGGGCGTAGGGGAAAGTTATGAAGAATCCATTAAGTGGTTCACAGAATCAGCTAATCAAGGAGATAAAGATGCAAAGGAACAATTAAAAAAATTATTTAATAATAAAGGTCAAAATATAGAAAAAGCAAAGAAAAGTAACTATATTCATACTAAAAATGAAAAGAAAGAGCTAACACAGAATGAAAGGCTCTATGAAGAAATAGAGGAATTGAAAGAAAAGTCAAAACAAGGAGATAAAAAATCTCAATTAGATTTGGCACTTACATATCAATTTTTAGCAGAAGACGGAGATATGAATGCAGAAAATAGTTTAGCAACTATGTATTTTAATGGTATCGGAGTAGAGAAAGATTATAAAGAAGGAACATTAAAAATTATAAAAACAAAAGATAGTTTGGAGTTTACTAATCCAGGAAGCTTAAAGATAGAATTAGAAAGCATATTAAAGGGTGGAAATTCTAAAAGTAGAAATCCTAGAATTCAAAAAATGTTTTCGCTAATAGGATTAGGTGACGGAGCAGGATCTGGATTCCCTAAAATTTTAGCAGCATGGAATGAACAAAGTTAGAGAACACCTGAATTAAAAGAAGAAATTAATTTAAGCCAAGTTTCCTTGAAATCATGGATGATATCTATGCTGCCAGAAGAATGCTTAGAATCATTAAAAAGTATATTTGGAAAAGCTTTTAATTCATTTAATAAGGACGAAGTATTAATACTTGCAACGGCATATTTAGAGAGCAGTGTAAATAATGCACGTATTCAATTAATGATGGATAAGCATTCATATGACATAACTGGGATTTTGCATGACTTAGTAGAAAAGGGAACTTTAGTTGTAGATGGTTATGGGAGAGGAAAGGTATATTATCATGCTAATCATTGATATTACTTAAAAGAAAGAATGGTTGGAAGAACTAAAAATTCCACCATTATTCCGATCATCAACAAGATAAGCTATATTATTAAAAAATACAATATACAAAGATATGATATTTTTAATCTAAGGGTTGATTTATTTCCAATGATAAGTAGATACAATAAAATATTATAAGTTATAAGTTTATATAACTATTCAACACACCCATCATGTTAAAACTAATATTCAATATAGGGGATTACAATGTTTGAGGTTTGATATTTTAATAAGAAATCTAATCTAATATCAAACTTTTAGATATTATTAGATTAGTATATAATTTAATTACAAAGTTAAATAATATTGATATAATGAAATGAATGAATTACAATAAAATGGAAAATAATAAAATACAAAAAGTCTAATATATGAATGTGTTATAGGTAAAAAGGAAGTATAATTAAAATCAACATAGAAATAAATTTGGAGGATAATATGGAAAATAATATGGAGTTATTTCATGGTAGTGCCATAGTAGTAGAAAAACCACAAGTATTAATTAGTGGATTTTATAAAGACTTTGGATATGGCTTTTATTGTACTAATATTGAGAAACAAGCTAAAAGATGGGCTTTGTCTAAGAAACCAAATCATATTGTTAATATATATTCTTATACTGAAGATAACGAATTAAAGATACTTAACTATGAAAAAATGACAGATGAATGGTTAGATTTTGTTGTTTCTTGCAGAAGGGGAATTAGTCATGGGTATGATATAGTAGAAGGACCAATGGCAGATGATACTATTTGGGATTATATAGAAGACTATATAGAAGGATCAATTACAAGAGAGGCATTTTGGGTGTTAGTAAAATTTAAATATCCAACACATCAAATAGTATTTTGTAATGATAAAGCTTTAGAAAGCTTAAAATATGAAAGGGGTTATTCTTTATGATGAATATATTTTTTGAAGATGAAGAAATTACAGAAAATGATTTATATTTTATGTGTTATATGATTGAAAGAGTAGCTAGGATTTTGCACATAAGAAATAAAGATGTAGTTAATGCAATTGGGTATGATAAACTTGTAAAAAAAATTAGCCTTGCAAGTGTATTACACTCAGAAAATCCACTTAAAGTAGTGGATGATTGGATTAAAGAATATAACCTAAAAAAAGGTAATTTTGATATATTAGAGGTAGACAAGGAATTAGTTGAAAAAGTTCCATCAGAAACCCAAATGGGAAAAGTATATAAAAGACTAATATTAAATACATTAGAGCCAAATGAGGATTATATTCATGGCTTAATAAGAGTATATAATGCTGAAATTTGTGATATTATTGATGACTATAATTCTAGTGCATATTATGAGCCACTACCAATAATTGTTAGAAGTTATTATAATTCATCATTTAATTAGCAGCTTCAACACTTCGTATCTCAGAAGTATCTCGAGAGAAAATAGAAAAAGTGGCACTGGTAATCAAATAAAATATATGTTAAAACATGAATAAAAATTTAATGGCGACGAAGAGCGACGAGGTTGCAACGAAGAGCGACGAAGTAAAACAATTTAAATAATGTGAAATTGAGAAGTTATAAGAAGAGTGGGAATCTATTAAAAGATCCCCATTTTTTTCATCTTCAAATACATATCATAAGAAAGCCCATAATCTCCTCGAACAAATGTAAGAAGAGCGGACCGAGAACATTCAAGTATCATTACACAATCAGAATAACTATAACCATTCCTATTTTTCCATTCTACAAATAATTCTTCAGGATTTCTAAAATATATAGCATAATACTCACCAAAATACTCAAGGGGCAATTCAAATAAATCACAAATCTTTTTAATAGACTTTGCAGCAGGAACAAGTCCATGAAGTTCCCAAAGCTCCACAGTCTTCTTTTCTGCATTAATCATTTTAGCAAATTCTTTTCTTTCAATATTTCGAATTAATCTCTGTTTTAGAATTTTTTGGCCGACAGTTTTTGCTGGGAGTTGTTTATATAGCTCATTAGTTAAATTTATTGTTAATGGAGTAAATATTTGGTGGAATATCGCAAGTGAGTTCTTGCAGCACAAGGTGCTGACAAAACAATGCAAGCAGTTTTAAGTAAATCAGCAGACATTGGTTTTTGTGGACCTGAGCAAACAATTTACATTAACAATCAAGGAAGAGAAGATTATCCTGTGCTTTTTGCACAGCTTACTCAAAAGGATGGCTCTTTCCTAGTTGGAAGAACTAAAGATGATAATTTTAAATGGAACAATATTAAAGGGAAAGATGTTATAGGGGGAAGACCTGGTGGGGTTCCTGCTATGGCCCTTGAATATGCATTGAAACAAAACAATATTAACCCTAAAACAGATGTTAACATGGTTACTAATATAGATTTTGCTGCAACTGCTGGTGCATTTAAAGGCGGTACTGGAGACTATGTAGCACTTTTTGAGCCAACAGCATCAGTTCTTGCAAAAGAGGGGACTGGAACTATACTTGCATCAGTTGGTGAAGAGTCAGGTCTTATTCCTTATACTTGCTATTTCACTACAAAATCTTATATGGACAAAAATCCTAAAATTATTGAAAGTTTTACAAAGGCAATTTATAAAGGACAACAGTGGTTCTTTAGTCATAGTACAGAAGAAGTTGCAGATAGTATAATTGAATATTTCCCTGGTACTGAGAAAGAGACAATTATGACTGTTATAGATAATTACAAAAAAATTGATGCATTAGCACATACACCAGAGATTAAAGAAGAAAACCTAGATAGACTTATGGATATAATTGCAGATTATGATGCGAGTTTAATGCCACAAAGGCCTGAATTTAATAAGATAGTAGATAATTCATATGCTCAAAAAGTAGTTAAGTAGAGGTCACGTGAAGATGAGAAGGTGGTGATTTAATTTGAGCTTGCTTAAAATATGCGATATATCTATGAACTATCATTCTATTAAAGGAGAAACACAAGCTTTAAATAATGTGAATTTCGAAGTAAATGAGGGTGAGTTTATTTCTATTTTAGGTCCGTCAGGATGTGGCAAATCTACTTTGCTTAATATAATGAATGGATTGTTAGAACCGTCTAGTGGGTATGTATTATACAAAAGTGAAGATATAAAAAACAATTTGGATAAAATAGGATATATGTTTCAAAAGGATCATCTTTTTGAATGGAATACTGTTTGGGAAAATGTAACTCTTGGATTAAAAATAAAAAGGCAATTAAACAATGAATCCAAAGAGAGAGTAAATGAATTATTAGACACTTATGGATTACAAAGATTTAAGGAGCATTATCCAAGTGAACTTTCTGGTGGAATGAGACAAAGAGTTGCTCTTATAAGAACTTTAGCTTTAAAACCTGAAATACTTTTTTTAGATGAGCCATTTTCAGCATTAGATTATCAATCAAGACTTTTAGTATGTGATGATGTTTATAATATAATTAAAACGGAAAAAAAGACAGCAATTATGGTAACTCATGATATTGCAGAAGCTATTTCTATATCTCAAAAAGTAATAGTATTAACTAAAAGACCATCAAATGTAAAAGTAGAAATTCCTATAGATTTTAAAAATGATAATCTAACTCCATTTCAAAAGAGAAAAAATCCACTGTTTAGTGATTATTTCAATAGACTATGGAAGGAGTTGGATCAAAGTAATGAGTAAGAAACCTGAGATACATTTCTTAAAAAAACCAAAAGAGGAGAATGCAAAAAAGAAAAGTAACAATTTAACTGAAGACGTTAAAGTAGATAAAAAATATAAAAAAGTAAAATCAGAAGATAAAGTCAGTAAAGAACATGAAATATATTTAAAAAAAGTAAAATCTACTAAAAGAAGAATTGTAATTACTAGAATTCTTATACTTGTTATTTTCATTGCTTTATGGCAAACAGCTGCTAGTTTAAAATGGATTGATCCATTTCTAACTTCAAGCCCAGCTAGAGTTATTAAATCCTTTGTATCTTTATATGAAGATGGAAGTTTATTTAAGCATATAGGAATTACTTGCTATGAAACTATTTTAGGATTTTCTTTAGGTACAATTTTAGGTGCTGTAATTGCAGTGATTTTATGGTCGTGTCCTTTTGTATCAAAGATATTAGATCCATATATAGTAGTTTTGAATGCACTTCCTAAGGTTGCTTTAGCTCCAATTATAATATTTTGGATTGGAAATGGGATGCCTGCTATAATTGTTATTGCACTTTTAATTTCAGTGGTAACAACAGTTATCAGCATTCTAACTGGATTTAATGAAATAGATAAAGAAAAAATTATGCTAATGAATACCTTCAGAGCATCTAAGACACAAATATTAAGATATTTAATATTCCCATATTCTATTCCAATTTTTATCTCAGCTTTAAAAATAAATGTAGGGCTATCTTGGGTAGGAGTAATAATGGGTGAATTCTTGGTAGCTAAGAATGGTTTGGGCTTTTTAATAGTCTATGGTGGACAAGTTGCACAATTAGATATGGTAATGATGAGTATTGTAATTCTTTCTATAATTGCATTTATTATGTATGAAATGGTTGCATTTACGGAAAAAAAACTTGTGAAAGATAAAAATTAAATTAAAATTTTCTAAATAAATATATAATAATTAAATACAGTCTTAAAATATAGAAATAGAATGATGTTTAGTAAAAAGGTAACCTTTACTTAAAGTAAAAAGCAGTTTTACTTATTGATGCAATAGTGGTAAATTAAATGATATAAGGCACATTCAAAAAAATAACAGTCTAATATGCAATATATTGGACTAGTTATTTTTTTAAGATGTCTAAGTAATTGGAGGGTGAAAAATTGAAATTATTTAGAGAATCACTAATTATATTTGGAATTTATCTGCTAGGGGAATTATTATCATCATTGCTCCACTTGCCAATACCAGGCAATATTTTAGGTATGGTAATATTATTTATTTTATTATGTACTAAGGTAGTTAAGGTTGATAACATTTCTAATGTCACAAATTTTTTATTAGATCATTTGGCTTTCTTTTTTATTCCAGCAGGAGTAGGACTTATGACTTCAATTGGAATAATAAAATCAACATGGTGGCAATTATTAGTAGTATGTATATCAACAACAATTATTATAATCGGAGTAACTGGAATTATTGTTCAAATTATTTCAAGAAGAACAAAAGAGAAAAATATTTAATTTAGGTACATTCAAAAAATAACAGATTAGTATGTTTGTTTATTTCGTGCCGTAGATTAAAATTATAAGAAATGAAGGTGAAGTATTTGGAAATATTAACAAATAATATTCTATTTGGACTAGTGCTTTCGCTAGCAGCTTTTGAAATAGGGATATTTATTAACAGAAATACAAGAATACCAATTTTAAATCCATTACTTATTGCAATAGCAAGTGTAATATGTTTTCTATTTGCATTTAATATTGATTTTGATACATATAATAAAGGTGGTCAATTTATAAATATGTTTCTTGGACCATCAACTGTAGTACTTGCAGTACCTTTATATAAGCAACTTGATTTACTTAAAAAGAATGCTAAAGCTATTTTAACTGGAATATTTGTAGGTAGTTCTATAGGGATAGTTTCTATAATCGGAATATCATATTTATTAGGATTAAATGCAAGCATAATAAAATCATTAGTACCTAAATCAGTAACAACACCTATAGGGATATCAATCAGTAGTCAGCTAGGAGGATTAGTTCCAATAACAGTGTTAGCTATTATAGTTACAGGTATAATAGGAGCTGTTTTTGGACCAACTATATGTAAATTATTTAAGATAAAAGATAAGGTTGCAGTTGGAGTAGCTATAGGAACTGCTTCACATGCTGTTGGAACTAGTAAAGCATTAGAATTAGGAGAAATAGAAGGAGCTATGAGTAGCCTTTCAATAGGCATTGCAGGAATAATGACAGTAATAATTGCACCTATTGCATATAATTTAGCAACAGTTATATATCACATGATAAAATAAGTATGGATATAAATTAATTGTTATTTGAGGCATAAGGATATTATAAGTTGGAGGTGAAAATTATGTCTATATTTGAAGCTTGTGTTGGAAATTATAAGGAAGCTGTTTTAGCAGCAGAAAAAGGAGCAAATAGAATTGAACTTTGTGATAATTTAATGGAAGGTGGAACTACGCCTAGCTATGGTACAATTAAAAAAACACTAGAAAAATTAGACATACCAGTCATGGTCATTATAAGACCACGTGGTGGTGATTTCACTTATACAGAAGATGAATTAGAAATAATGAAATATGATGTACAAATGTGTAAGGAATTAGGTACCAGCGGAGTTGTAATTGGAGCAATTAAGGACTCTGGTGTGGATAAAGAGATAATAAGGGAATTAGTATCAATAGCGAAACCTATGACAATAACTTTTCATATGGCTTTTGATGAAATAGAAGACAAATATTCTGCTATTGATGAATTAATTCACATTGGAATCGATAGAGTACTTACTAAAGGTGGAAATGAAAGTGCTATGGTAGGTAAAGAGTTATTAAGAGATTTGGTTAAATATGCTAATGGCAGAATTTCAATAATGCCAGGTAAGGGAATAGATAAGGAAAATAGAGATTTTATATTAGAATATACTGGAGCATGTGAAATACATGGAAGTAAGGTTGTTTAATGATTTTAAAATAAAAAATTTGGGGGAATAACATGAAAAAGTTGAAGGAATATGGAATTATAACAATAGGAGTAGTATTAGTACTTATATCCTTGGAGTTTTTCTTCTTTCCAAATAAAATAGCGTCAGGTGGAGTATCAGGATTAGCATTAGCAATTAATAATATCTTTAAAATTGATACAGGAATAGTAATGGTGATATGCAATGCTATATTATTTGTGCTAGCATTTATATTTATTGGTGGAAATTTTGGAATTAAAAGTATGTATGCAGCATTTACATTATCATTTGCGTTATCAATTATAGAAAAAATGTATAAACCAATAGCTTTTACAAATAATTTAATGCTTGCTTCAATATTTGGGAGTGTACTTTTAGCTTTGGGAACAGCAATTATGCTTACTCAAGATGCTACTACAGGAGGTACTAGTATTACCGCAAAAATATTAAGTAAATATGGAAATATAGATTTTGGTAAGGGACTTCTAATATCTGATTCTATTGTAGTATTAATTGCAATGTATACATTTGGAACAGAATTAGCATTATTTGGACTATTAAGTATCTATCTGACTGGGACTTTAATTGATAAGTTTATAGACGGATTTAATTTGTCAAAACAAGTTATGGTATTTACTGAGCAAGAAAAACTTGTTGCTGATTATATAATTAATGATATAAAGAAAGGATGTACTGTATTTTATGGAAAGGGTGGGTATACTGGAAAACATACCTGCATGATTTTAACTATATTAACTAGAAGCCAATTTATAAAGCTCAAAAAGTTCATTAAAAATAATGATTCCTATGCATTTATTACAGTTAATGAAACAAGCGAAGTTTTAGGAGAAGGATTCAAAAGTTTAAATGAATAAAAAAACGCATTTATAGAAAAAAATTGTACATGATACAATATAAAGTGAAATTTTTCAGCAGGAGGTAATACTCCTGCTGAATTTAGTTAAGCGGCAAATTTGAAATAAAAGATGTTTAGCAATATTTACTTGTTGATTATAATAATGAATACAAATTATAATTATGTAAACAAACTAATTATAAAAAATAAAATATAATAACAAATTATAATGTTAAAATTAATAAGAGATGCGGGAGAAAAGTAAATATGGCTTGTGACGATGAACTACTTATAACTTACGGACTAGGGTATGCTTTTGAAAAAAACAAATTATTAATTATTTCAGAAATTGAAGAAAAAACTGTATTGAAACAAGAAATAAATATTATAGAAGAAATAAATATTATTAATAAATTTAAAGAAAAACTTTACGACAAATGTAATTTTAAATTTCCCAATGATTATATTATAAACATAGAAGAAGCACTAGAAGAAAAGTTAGCAAAAACTATACCTATAATTACATCAATAAAAGCCAAGAATAAAAATATGGAAAAACAAGTTCATCTTATGGAGGAATATGTTAAAAAAGATTTAAGCCAGGTGAGATTAAAAAAAGAAGGGTATATACAAAAAGACTCAAACCTAGTTAAGGAATATTTAGATAATTGTGCTGAAGATCTAGAACTAGGTATAAAAGATAAAGAGCAAAAAGTATTAAAATATAATAAAATAATTCTAAAAATTATTTTAACTACTAGCTTTGGTAATGAGTTTAGTCATTTTTTAAGTAAACATGGACAAGTTAGTATTATAAGCACACATGATAAGCTTATAGAGGAACAATTAGAATGTGAAATTAAGAATAATTTCTTAATAAAAAAGAAATATAGTGACCTTGATTTTTTGAATTTATTACTGTTTCTTGAAGAATGGCAAAAAAAATATTTTGTATGGGATGAAAAGTATACAAGCCTAATGTTCTCCATTGATAAAAATGGTGAGAAATATAAAGGTCAAAAGTCAGAGTTGAAAGATTTTGTAATATCGTTTATTAAAGAAAAAAGATATTTATATTTTCCTTTTGGAAAGTATGATGAAGACAATATATTTATAACTTTGAATGATGAAATGTATCAGAATAATACGAAGAATAAAGAAAATAACCTAAAATCAGATAATAAACAAAGTAAGGTGATTTTAGAAAAAAAAGATAATAAATTATACGAAATTATGTCTATTAATTATAAAGAAATTGATTTAGAATATAACAAAGAAATAGGGTATTTACTTTCATATAACAATGATAATGTTTATATTTCTTTAGTCACTTATGACTTAAAGAATCAAAAAATAAGTTATGTAAATAAATTTGATTGTTTTAAAACAAAAATGATTGAAGCAATCGAAAAGCACTTTATAATATAAATAGCTTTTTAAATTTTGAATGTCTTGAATATAGATACTTAATGTGAAAACT
>JAKBFR010000181.1 GCA_021837545.1 Bacillota bacterium
ATGGTTGTTCAAACAATCCTAACTCAAATTTAGAAGTAAGGACACTTCGCACAGCTTCATCTATTATAGCAATATCTAATTCTCCACTTTCAACATATTTTCCAAGGTTTCTGTAAGCAGCTCCAACTGGCATCTCTGTTTCCATTCCACCTTTAATGCCTAATAATCCTGCTTCATCATAATCCTTTGCAATTCCAAATGAATTAAACAATTTCCAAACTGCTCCTCCATCTGAAACTACAACTCCTTTGAAGTCCATTGTTTTACGAAGTAATTCACGGACAACTTTCTTATTAGCTCCACATGGTATACCATCGATTTCTGAATACGATGTCATTATTGACCCTAGATCCGCTTCCATAATTCCAGCTTCAAAAGGCGTTGCAAATGATTCATATAATTCACGGTCATTTATTCTTGAAGCTGCTGTATTTAGACCTGCTTGTGTTTCTGCATATCCTAAAAAGTGTTTTCCAGTAGCTAAAACACCATCTTTTTTATCTTTTTGTAATCCCTTAGTATAACCAACTCCCATTTGTGATACTAGATAAGGATCTTCTCCAAAACTTTCATATACACGTCCCCAACGTGGATCTCTTGCAATATCGAATAATGGTGATAAAGCTTGACGTATTCCTACCGCTTTAGATTCTTTACCTATTACATTTCCCATTTTTTCTGATAACTCAGGATTAAAAGTTGATGCAGCATTTATCATTGATGGAAACATTGTTCCTTCTGCACCTGGATACCCGCTAAGACTTTCTGCTTGTAATATTACTGGTATTCCCAATCTTGTTTCTTCCACAAAATAACGTTGGATTTCATTTGATATTTTAGCAATCTCCTCTGGTGAACTTAATCCAACCATACTATATTGAGTAATACGTCCAAGTCCATCACTGCAATATTCTTTAATTTTATCGTAATCTAGTTTATCTCCTTTCATTAATCTTTGTGGTAACTCACTAGATATTTGTGCTAGTTTTTCATCCAGAGTCATTTGAGAAATTAAATTTTCTACACGTTGTGATATTAGTTGATTTTTATCCTTATGCATTTCCACTCCCCCTTATTTCTATATAAATCGCAAAATACATATTTGTTTCATATTGAAACTTTTTCAACATGTTCATCTTAACTTTTTTAATTAGTAATGTTTAATTAATAATTCGATATCAAAATGTAAACATTATCTCTCGGATATAATTATAAATCAATCGCATGATAATTTCAATATGAAATTATCATGCGACAGCTTTAAAGATTAAAATAAAAAATAGGGTTGCAAGCATAAAGACTATCGCCTAAAAGACAAATAGGAAGGCGTTGGTATTTCTTTTTAATCCTTGTTTGCAAGTTGTATCTTCATTCATATTTTTTCCACCTCATCTTTAATCATGAAAAAACTCCTTATAAACTAATGTGGCTGCACCAATTTCGTGTAGACTATCCTTCACTCTACGATTCATAAACACTACATCTTGATATGAATTTCCTACCAGCCTATTCTTAGTATATTCCTTTACTACCTCATAAAAGTGCTCACTCTCATCAAATAGCTCTCCTGAAAGAATAACAATTTCCGGATTTATAATTCTTATTGTGTTTGCTATACCTGTACTTAAAATGCATGCAACCTCTTCTAGCTGCTCTTTGCATAATAAATCATTTTGGTTAGCAGCTTCACAAATCAACTTATAATCGATAGCTTCAATATCTCCTTCGGCTAATTCTATTATTATTGATTTCCTACCTTTTTTTAAAGCAGCTTTAACTGCATTTTCTACTGATTCTAATGCGCAATAAGCTTCTACACATCCATACCTGCCACAACTACACTTTTTTCCGTCAATACTTACACTCATATGACCAAATTCACCAGTTTCATTATTTTTTCCTCGCAATATATTACCATCTGCAATAATTCCACTTCCAATTCCTTCACTACAAACTACAAAAAGAATATTATTATATCCACTTCCATAACCATACCAATATTCTCCTAATGCTCTTGTTTTTGCATTATTATCAATAAGCACATGAAACTTCAATTTTTCTTCAATATATTCCTTAAGATTAACGTCTACAATATTAGGTTTTGAGGCAAACTCAATAATTATGCCTTTGTCATAATCAACACTTCCTGGAACTCCTATACCAACTCCTAAAATTTTAGATTTATCTATTTCCTCAACCTCTAATAAAAGTTCATCAATGCAATTTAAAACAATATTTTTAAAATCATCGGCTTCATTAATATGCTTTATGCTAGTAGTTTTCTTAACGATAATATTCATTGATAAATCAATAATTGAAGCTCTTATGGCTTTTTTGGAAATATTTATTCCAATACAATAATAAGCAGAGGAATTTATTTGAAGATATATAGGCTTTCTACCTATTTCTGATTCACTTACAGCTATTCCACTTTCAATAACTAAACCTTCTTGCTCTAATTGTTCAATTACCCTAGTAATAGTAGGTTTTGAAATATTAGTGTTTTTATAAATATCCGTACGGGATACGGCCTTATTAATTCTTATGTAGTTTAGTATTTGTATTTTATGATCTTCTCTGATTTTTGAATTTCCTACACTTATCATTTTATTCATGTTGTACCACCTTGTTTGATATTATAAAATAATTTTATCACAACTAATGATAAATCTCAAAATCTAGATTATTGTAGGTCATTCTTTTCTCTTACTCCATCTCACTTTACCAGTTTCTTTTTCCAATGCCGCCAAATGCGTAATCTTTTGAGTTTATTATGCTAATTTACATTATATATCATAGTTCTTAAGGCATATCTTTATTACAAACTGTATTAGCAAGGATATAGCCTTAAAAACAATTATGAACTGGGTTGGTCATAACAGATACTAAAACCACAATGCTTATATATGCTGAAATTAACAAAGAAAAAATATGAAAGAATATGCTAAAATAAATAAATTATTTCTCTGTTTTGGGTACGGTTTTTGGTACTAATAATAAAAATCAACATCTAAGAAAACACCAGTAAATCTTGTAATTCCAAGGTTTTTAAGAACTATTGAATTTTATTATAATCACACTTTCATTAAGCCCACCATTGGCACCATTGCATAATTATAAATTATCGATAAAAAATATTTTGATTTTCTAGGAGGTTTTCTTTTAGTTCTGAATATTTTTATTACAGTAACAAGACAAGAAAGCCAGCTATCAAACAACATATAATTTCCTTGAATCCCAGCCTTTACAGCTGTTCTAAGCATTTCAATCATAACATCTTGAGATTTTGATATCGTTTGTTTCCTGCGCTTATATGCAATAGACTTTTTATTTAAGCTATCTTTAACTTCACAATATGTATTTTTTATTTTTCTGAACTTTGTAGGTTTAATAGAAGCTGTAAAAATGTTTGCAAATTAAAGTTATACCTATACACTAATTTTCTATTGTATTGAAAAGCATATTTGAATAAAGGTAAGCAAACCTATTCGGACTAAATAGCTTATCCAGAAGGTGAACCAAGACCATATTTATAATACAGTTGCCTACATAAATAAATCTTTTATCAAATCCAATAAATGTGATTGCGAGGTTTATCTAGCTAAATTTGATGTAATACTAAAAACTGATGATAAAGAATTAATTAATAGCAAAAATATAGTTCAACCAGATACATCAGTTATTTGTTATAAAAATAAACTTACCGATAAAGTTTGCACAGGCTCACCATATATGATTATTGAAGTTGTATGGCCATTTAATCCTTCAAGTGACTGGTTTTAGAAACCTAAACTTATATAAGCAATTTAAAGTACACGAATACTGGATATTAAGTCCTACAAAAGGGACGGGATTAGTTTTATATGCTTGATGAAAATACAAATCAATATGAAACTCCCGAAAGCTATACTTTTAAAGACAAAACTAAAGTTGTCATATATGATAATTTAGGAATTGATTTTAATTCACTGGAATTGTAGTTACTGCACCAAAATATAAAATAAATACAAAATATTACTAGGAAATTTTACAATGGCTAAGTTCTTACGGTATTATAAAATGCATCTATATAATTAAGTACATATCTATATGCATGAATATAACTAAAATTTAAACCTTTTAACAAAATGAAAAGAACAAATTTTATTACGATAAGTTTCAATCCTTATTCTAATGGATCTTCTTCTTTAGCTCTTTTATTTTTGCTTCTGTATAAATTTCATTAATAAGTTTCAATCCTTATTGTTAAACGTCAAATTACGCCTAATTGAAACATCATTTTATTTCTAATCTTATTGAATGACTTACGTCAGATTACTACTATAGAAGCACTTTCTAGCTATAAAAAATGCTTTTTGCCACTACTTT
>JAKBFR010000182.1 GCA_021837545.1 Bacillota bacterium
ATCATATACTAATTTTGATTTTGGATCTCCTTTTAATGCAGACTCTCTTACAACTCTTCCATCATTTGTGTCAAGATAAGCTACGAAGCCACCTTTTCCTGTTATTTTCTTTAAAACTTCCTCTAGCGTATATTTTCCACTAAAGCACATTCTAGCTAAATCACCTACTGGAACTCCTCCGCTTCTTTCTGGTGAAAAAGCACCATCACCATCAAGTGCATTATTTACATCAACTATTTTCCCCTTTTTATGTGCTCCTACAGAAACACCACCACCCATATGGGCAACTATAACATTTATATCTTCATAGTTTTTAGAATTTTCTTTAGCGTATCTTTTAGCTACCGCCTTTTGATTTAGTGCATGAAAAATACTTTTTCTAGGAAGCTCTGGCATACCTGACAGCCTTGCTATCTCTTCCATTTCATCTACAACTACTGGATCTACTATAAAAGCAGATTTACCAATCGAACTAGCAATTTCATTTGCTATTATAGCTCCTAGATTAGATGCATGCTCTCCTTGTACACTTTCTTTTAAGTCTTTCAGCATATTATCGTTTACATCATAAGTACCACTAAGTATTGGTTTTAAAACGCCACCTCTACCAACTATTGCATCCATCTCTTTTATATCTATTTTATTATCCTCTAATACTTCTAATATAATCTCTGTTCGAAAGTTTTGTTGATCAACTACGTGTTTAAATTGTCCTATTTCTTCTGAGGAATGTCTTAAAGTTTCTTCAAAAACTTCCCTTTCATCTTCATATACAGCTATCTTAGTTGATGTAGAACCTGGATTTATTATTAATAATTTGTAACTCACATTTTTTCCTCCCCTACATTTTTACTATAAGTATTCTCCTAATTTTAAAATATTAAACATTATTTTTCAAGTAAAAACGTATATATCTCGAGCCCTTTTTATAAAATAGATACTATTTCTGTTTAATGATCATTTTTTATCATGCAGTAGCCTCAGTAGCTTCATTCTCTAATTTTTTCATTTTATTCTTATTAATCATTTTAAATACAAATGATACAATGAACGGACAAACTATAGCAGATACTACACATGCTGCTGCAACTTGTGCAGTAGCTATTGTTGCTATAACAGCTATTGATGGATCAGCTGCTGCAACAGCAGCTGGTGTCGCTACAGCGTTTCCTGCAGTTGACCCTGTTGCAAGTCCAATTATAGGTTCTTCTTTAAATAATTTTAGAAGTATATAAGCTCCTATTCCAGTAAGGGAAGCTATTATTCCTAATAATATACCAGGACCTCCAGCTGTTATAATAGTTGAAAGATTCATTCCTGCACCTAATGGAAAAGAGAAGAATGGTATTAATAACATTTTACTGCTTCCAAGGAATTTTCTCATATCAGTATCAAGATTTCCGAGTATCATTCCTATTATTATTGGAACTAATACTGCTACAAGTGCCATAAAAGGAACTTGAGCAAGTCCTGATGCACCTAAAGCAACTAGTGTAAAGAATGGGCCATCTTTTAAAGATAATAAAGCATAAGCACCTACATCAGTTTCATCACCATATTGTGAAGCAAGAGATGCATATAATCCACCATTACAATTTGTTAATGCTGAAAGAATAGCAATTGGTGATAAACCTAATACTCCAGCAGGTCCAAAAACTTTACCTACAAATATACCAATACCTGCACCTACTATAAATTTCCCTGATATTAATATTGCACCTTTTTTTAATGCCTTTGGTGCTAATTTGAAATTAATTTGTGAACCAATTAAAAACATAAAACAAGCCAAAATTGGTGTTGATGCACTTGAACTGAATAATCCAGTTGTAAAACCACCAATCTTTAGAAATTGTGGACAAAATGTATTAACTAATACCCCTAAAAATAGTGGAACAACCATCATACCGCCTGGAATTTTATCTAGTGTTCTTTTAATTGGAATTTGCATAATAATACCTCCTAAAATTTTATCCTTTACTTTTTGTTTTAAACCTTTACATATTTCATATTCTTAGAATTTATAATTTCATCGCTCATCTATAATTTTTGTGGGATTAACGTGCTCTGCTAACTTATTATTTAGTTCTGAGCTTTCTTGGTGTTTTATTTGAATTTATACATGTCCTAATGACCTTTATACTAGTTATTTAGTAACATGTATAAAATCTATATCTCTAATAATGATATTGCTAATACCATTATTAATTTAATTACTTTCTTGCAACTCCACTGTCTCTTGCAGCTTTCGCAATTGCTTCTGCTACTTTTACAGCAACATTTTTATCTAAAGCACTTGGAATTACATTATTTTCATTTAAATCTTCATCTTTAATATAACCAGCTATAGCATATGCTGCAGCAAGTTTCATTTCTTCATTTATTTCTTTTGCTCTAACATCTAATGCTCCTCTAAATATTCCTGGGAAAGCTAGAACATTGTTTACTTGATTTGGGTAATCTGAACGTCCTGTTCCTACAACTCTTGCACCAGCTGCTTTTGCTTCATCAGGCATTATTTCTGGTGTTGGGTTTGCCATTGCAAATATTATTGCATCCTTATTCATTGTCTTAACCATTTCAGGTTTTAATATTCCCGGAGCAGATACCCCTACAAATAAGTCTGCACCAACTAAAGCATCTGAAAGACTACCTTTTATATTATCTGGATTTGTTATTTCTGCTAAAGCATCTTTAGCATCATCAATTTTTTCCATTCCTCTATATAAAATACCTACCTTATCAACAGCAATTAAATTTTTTACCCCTGAAGATAATAGAAGTTTGGCTATGGCAGTTCCAGCTGCTCCAGCTCCATTTATTACTACTTTTATATCTTCAAGTTTCTTATCTACTACTTTTAGTGCATTTATAACACCAGCAAGTACTACTATTGCAGTTCCGTGTTGATCATCATGAAACACTGGAATATCAACTAATTTTTTAAGTTTTTCTTCAACTTCAAAGCATCTTGGTGCTGCAATATCTTCTAAGTTTATTCCACCAAATGTTGGTGCTATTAATCTAACTACGTTAACTATTTCATCAACATCCTTAGTATCTACTAATATAGGAAATGCATCAACATCTGCAAATTCTTTAAATAATATTGCCTTACCTTCCATTACTGGTAGTCCTGCCATTGGCCCTATATCTCCAAGTCCAAGTACTGCTGTTCCATCTGTAACTACAGCTACTAAATTTCCTTTTGAAGTATATTTGAATACGTTTTCTTTGTCTTCATAAATTTTTCTGCAAGGTTCTGCAACCCCTGGTGTATATGCAAGGCTTAAATCATCTCTTGTTTCAACCTTAACTTTAGATGTAATTGAAATTTTTCCTTTTTTCTCTTCATGTAATTTTAAGCTTTCTTCAAAATAATTCATTTAAAACACTCTCCTCTATATTTAAACATTTACATTTGGTATTTGTTATTTTGTTGTTGTTGTTTGGTGTAACTAGATAATATCATTTTGTGTGAAGACTTGAAATATTAAGCAACTTTAAATAGCATTAAGTAAATTAAGAATACTTTGTATTTTTTTTAACAAATATATTTAAGCCTTATACATCAACACTTTATCTTATATTATTGAATTTTTAGAATTTAATAAAAATTCTAAAAACATTGTTTTTTATTTATAATTATAGTAATAATCCTTTGTTTGCAAGACTATATTATAGTGAACTTAATTTATATTAGGAGACGCATATGTATATTAATTATGTTAAACCAACATTTTGGATTGTTATTGGCATCCCAATTATTTTTTTATTTGGATCATTAATGCATTTTGCATATGATTGGAGTGGGCAATTGACTATTGTAGGTATCTTTGCCCCTGTTAACGAAAGCATTTGGGAGCATTTAAAGCTTTCTATATACCCAACTTTTCTTTGGTGGATTGTAGGCTTTTTTAGCTTTAATGATGATCGTATCAGTACCTACAGATGGTTTACATGTTGTGTAATTTCAGTTATTATTAGCCCTATTGTTATAACTTCTTTTTATTATGCTTATACTGGAGCTCTTGGAATACACTCATTATTTCTTGATATATTTTCTTTATTTTTAGGCCTTTTTATTGCCCAGTACCTTGCACTTCATATTTTTAATAAATCCAAGATAACAAGAATTCACTTTTATCTATCCATGTTAATAAGTCTGTTAATAATTATTTCATTTACACTCTTCACTTTCTCTCCACCTAAATTGCCTATATTTATGGATTCTAATACTAACCAATATGGGATTTAATAGTACAGCCCCTATTTTAGATGAATTATTTTTCACAAAAAAAGAAAGAGCGTATTCCTAAAAATTCGCTCTTTCTTTGTATAAGTCATCACTAAAAATGA
>JAKBFR010000183.1 GCA_021837545.1 Bacillota bacterium
AGTAAAAATCTCCTGTTTCTTCTGTATTTCTCCGTTTTAAGATATTTTACAATTTAACAAATTATTCATAATTGCATTATTCAATTAATACATTTGTCTTAATATTCTAAATATTTGTACTGCACGTTTGAATAATAGTGATTTTACTAACCTTTAAGCACTTTATTATATGAATTTTATTTAGTTAAACATTTACAAAAACTTTATAAATTAATATATATGTGCTTGAATTTTTCTTTTTATTAAAACAATTGCAATTTGTTATTTTGTTTATTTCAAAAATTTTTATAATATTTTGCGTATTTGTATTATTTTTATCATTTAATATTGAAAATATACATAATATTTTAGATATTTCATCAAATATAAGTTTTTAAATACTTCATATCAAGTTAAATAGTACGTTAAAACTTTTTTATTAATAAATATACACATGGATTTCTTCACTTTACAAATTATTATTTTAGAGTTGTTTACCTGTAAAAATAAAGAATAAAAAAAATAGATCTAAGAATTTAATTTCTATACTCTTAGACCTACATTTACATTTCTGTACATGCTGTTAAACTATTTCAACAGTATTTATTAATACCATAATTCCATTTTCATATACTCTTTAGATTCTATTTATATTAAATCATCGTCTATAGCGCTGAAGTACCGTTAAAATAATTTAATAGTGCATCTACTATTTTAGCAGAAGCATTACCATCCCCATAAGGATTAATTGACTTACTCATTTGATTATACTCCTTTAAATTTTTAAGGAGCTTATTAGCTTCAAATACAATCTTATTTACATCTGTTCCAACTAACCTTACAGTACCAGCATGTTCTGCTTCCACTCTCTCCGTAACATGTCTAAGAACTAAAACTGGCTTTCCTAAATGAGGAGCTTCTTCTTGAATACCTCCTGAATCAGTCATCACCAGGTAACATTTTCTCATTAAATTATGAATTTCTTTCGTGTCTATAGGTTCAAGTAAATGTACCCTATCAACATCTTTTAAAATTCTTTGCACCATATCTTTCACTACTGGGTTTGGATGAACTAGACACACAGCTTCTACATCTTTATTTTCTTCAACAACAATTTTCAAGGCATTACATATATTCTCAATTCCAGTTCCCCAATTTTCTCTTCTATGAGCAGTAACTACTATTACTTTCTTATTTTTATAGTCAAGTGTATTTAGTTCACAATTTTCAAAAACATAATCCTCTTTAATTGTGAATTTCATGGCATCTATAACTGTATTTCCTGTAACGAAAATAGTACTCTCCTCTATTCCCTCTCTTAACAGATTTTCTTTAGAGGTAGTAGTCGGTGCAAAATGTAAATCTGTTAAAGATGCAGTTAGCTTTCTATTAATTTCTTCTGGATAAGGGAAAAATTTATTATAACTTCTAAGCCCTGCTTCTACATGACCGACAGGTATTTTCCTATAAAAGGCTGCAAGGGACGCAGCAAAAGTTGTGGTAGTATCTCCATGTACTAACACTATATCTGGTTCTTCTTTTTCAAAAATCCCCTCTAACCCCTGAAGTACAGAGCATGTTATCCCTGTTAAACTTTGTTTTGCTTTCATTATATTTAAATCATACTGTGGTACTATATTAAAAAATTCTAAAACTTGATCTAACATTTCTCTATGCTGAGCAGTGACACATACCACACATTGTATTTGAGGAATTTTTTCTAATTCCTTAACTAGAGGTGCCATTTTTACAGCCTCAGGCCTTGTACCAAATATTACTATAACTTTGATAGTTTTCACCAGATACCCTCCTAATTCAGTTTAATTTATAATCGCATTCGAACTAGTAATTAATATATGCAAAGACATACAAATTATTCTTTAGGCTCGAAAATACCATATTTCCAAGCTATAATGACTATAATAACTATTACTAATGCCAACAAAAAGTATGCTCTTTGAGTACTAATTTGCATAGCTATAATAGCAATTCCACCTAGAACAGCACTTATAAAATACATAATAATAACTGCTTGTTTTTGGCTAAGTCCCATATCCAAAAGTCGATGGTGCAAATGACCTTTATCTGCTTGCATTATAGGCCTTCCATTAACTTTCCTTCTAATCATAGCAAAAAGGGTGTCATAAATAGGTAATCCAAAAGCTAAAATTGGTACTGCAATGACAAAGGCTGTTGCAGACTTAATAGCCCCTTCAATTGAAATAGCCGCTAAAAGAAACCCTAGTAATTGCGAACCTGTATCCCCCATAAAAATAGAAGCTGGATTGAAATTGTATGGTAGAAATCCTAAAATTGCCCCACTTAGGACTGCAGTTAAAAATGCCGCCTCTAGTCTTCCATTAAGTATAGAGACTATCATTAAAGTAACAGAGGATATAAATGCTATACCTGCTGCTAAACCATCTAATCCATCTATTAGATTAAAAGCATTAGTCACACCTACAATCCATATTATTGTTATAGGAATATGGATCCATCCTATATTTAAATAAGGATAGAACGACCTAAATGGATTTGTTATAATCGATATCCTTATACCTGACATTAAAAGACACACAGCCGCTATAATCTGTATTAGAAGCTTGTATTTAGGACTTAGTTCTTTAATATCATCTATAATGCCCCCAATAACAATTATAGTTGCCCCTATAATTATACCTAGTTGGGAACTTGTTAAAATGCCATTATATAAAATTGCTCCTATAACAAAAGATATATATATAGCGAGCCCGCCCATAATTGGAATAGGCTTGCAATGAACTCGTCTTTTATCTTTCGGAATATCAATGGCATTAACCTTTATTGCAACCTTCTTAACTAAAGGAGTAATCATAATAGAAATTAAAGCTGTAATTATTGCTAGAATATAAATATTACTCATAAAAAAACCTTTCTTTCACAAAAACAGTGTTTTTATTTGACAAATATAAGTTATAGTGTGCAAAATTAATAAATAAATTTAATTTACAGAATTTCATAATTAATATCCATCATCACCTTGGAGTGAGTCATCATTTTCTATCCATTCATTCACACATACGATTCTGTATTGTATTTTGTTATCTCTAATTATTACCTTCTCTATACCTGAATTAATTATAAATCTCTTGCATAATGAACAGGATGATGCATTTTTAACTAATTCACCACTATTCACCTCTTTACCAACTAAATATAGTGTCGCCCCTAACATATCATGTCTTCGAGCTGATATAATTGCATTTTGTTCTGCATGCACTGATCTACAAAGTTCATATCTTGTCCCTCTTGGAACTTTTAATTCTTCTCTTCTACAGACACCTAAATCACAACAATTCTTTCTTCCTCTAGGAGCTCCTGAATATCCAGTAGACATAATTTCATCATTTTTTACTATTATAGCTGCAAAATTTCTACGCAAACAAGTCCCTCGTTCAGATATTGTTTCGCATATATCTAAATAATAATTATGTTTGTCAATTCTTTCCATAATTATACCTCATGTGAATATATTTTAATTATGTAGGTGAGAAATCAAAAACTGAATGCATCACCTAATAATCAATCACTATTATTTTATACTAAAAAAACGATAATTTAAAGTGTTTAATAAACTATATATGCTAATTTGGTGTAAAATAAAAAAAGAAAGGCATATATTATTATAACTGCATTACTCTTCACTAAGTAATTGTAACGCAGTTTGTATAATATATACTTTTCTTAAAGTGTTTATTATCACTTCTTTATTCTATAATATAATTATATAGGAAGAATAGAGTTTCGAAATTATCTATAACGATATTAGATTATTACCCCATTTATACCAATAGTTACTTCTTTATATGGAACTATTATTCCAGCCTGTAACATACCTTCCTTTACAGAGCTGACAATACCTGAACAACAAGGCACTTCCATTCTAACTACCGTAATGCTCTTAATATCATTATTCTTTAATATGTCTGCAATTTTTTGTCTGTAATAATCATTATCATCAAGTTTAGGACATCCTATCAAAGTTACCCTATCTTTAATAAACTCCTTATGAAAATCTCCATAGGCATATGCTGTACAATCTGCCGCAATCAATATATCCGCTCCATTTAAAAATCCAGCCTTTGAATTAACTAACTTTAACTGTACTGGCCATTGGTTTAATTCTGAGGATACCGATAACTCTGCCCCGCTACTTATTTTAGTCGGTGCTTGTTTTACATTCAAATTTATATTTCTTTTTATGGACTTTTCCATTGTACCAGGACAT
>JAKBFR010000184.1 GCA_021837545.1 Bacillota bacterium
TAACCAATGAAAATTGATCATTGATAATTAGTAACTTTGAATTACCAAACTGATTTATGAATAAATATAACTTTGTCATTGGATATCTATAAGTTCAAATTAATGAATTCAACTAATACTTATGTATATAAATATCTTTCCCGAAATGCCAAGTACAATACAAAGAAACCGTAAGATAAGATATTTAAAACTGAAAAGATTCAGATGAGGATCAAACCTCACCTGAACCAAGTTTCACTTTATTAAAAAGAAAAGGCCATAAGATTAATCTTATGACCTTCTAGCCTACTATCTGTTGTAATTTCTATCGTTTCTTTCTTGCTTTCTAGCTCTTCTACAATCAGGACATCTAACCGGATCATTGTCAAATCCTTTTTCCTTGTAAAATTCTTGTTCTCCTACTGTGAAAATAAATTCCTTTCCACAATCTTTGCATACTAGAGTTCTGTCATCCATTATAAAATCCTCCCCTTTTTTTCAAAGATATAATCCGATACTTGACCCAATCTCTGAAGCAGAGGCGAATGTACAGTATTGATTAAATCTTGAATTATGTTACTCCTTTACATTACCATATTTTCTCTTAACTTTCAACATAAATTATTCCAAATAAGGAAGATAAAATAGCTTTACAATGTTTGAGAATAAACAATTATAATTAAAAAAATTTTAAATACCTAATCTTCAAAAATCAAACCATCTTGAAGTTTTCCTGCATTCATAGAAACTATTCTATCCGCTACGCCTTTAGCAAAATCCATATCATGAGTTATAATCATCATACTCATACCTTTTACACTCAAACTTTTTATTAAATTTGCAACTTCACCAGTGAGTCCTGGATCTAATGCAGAAGTCGGCTCGTCAAAACACATGATTTTAGGTTCTAACACTAGTGCTCTACCAATAGCGACTCTTTGCTTTTGTCCACCAGATAATTCAAAAGGATAATTATCCTTTTTTTCTAATAAATCTAAAAATCCAAGAGTTTCTTCCGACTTTTTAATTGCCTCTTCCTTTGTCCATCCAAATACTCTTTGAGGTGCTTCTATTAAATTCTCTAAAACAGTCATATGTGGAAACAAGTTAAAATTTTGAAATACTAATCCTATGTCTTTTCTTATTTCTTTGAGATTTTTTTTCTCTACATACTTTCCATCCTTGCATAGAATTTTCCCGTTTATTTCTATATCACCCTCATCACAATGTTCTAATGCATTTACACATCTAAGTAATGTAGTCTTTCCACCACCTGAATTACCTACAACAACTAATATTTCACCTTGTTTTATTTCAAGATTAACACCTTTTAAGACTTCTGTATTCCCAAATTTCTTTTTTATATTGTTAACTTTAAGCATATAAACTCCTCCACACTAAAACTAAAAACTAATCGGTGACTGCGCCACGCTCTAGTTTAAATTACTTATAATAGTCATATTTGTCTTCAATTTTCTTTAATATTTGGCTAAAAATTGCTATTACTATTAAGTATACAACTCCAACTATTAAAAGTGGCATTAATGAAACATCTCTATTTGCAGCCATTTTTCCTATCTTTAGCATTTCATCTAATCCCAATACATAAACTAAAGAAGTATCCTTCACTAAAGTTGTTATTTCATTTGCAACTGGTGGAATAACTCTTTTAAATGCTTGTGGAAGTATAATTCTAAAAAATATATTTTTTGAGCTTAAACCTAAAACTTGAGCTCCTTCAACTTGTCCATCATCAATAGACAATATTCCTGATCTAAATATTTCCCCAAAATAAGCGCCATAATTCAAAGTAAATGCTAAAATCGCAGCTGGAAACCTATCAAAAGTTATACCCACTATAGGCAATCCAAAAAAGATTATAATAATCTGTAACAATAGAGGAGTCCCTCTCATTATAAGAACATATATCCCACTTATTTGTCTTAGTATTAGCAATTTAGATGTTCTCATCACAGCAACTACTATCCCGAGTGGAATAGATAATATTAATGTCAATGCAAAAATTTCTAATGTGATTTTAAGCCCCTCTAATACTTGAGGCATTATTTCTAAAATATAAGTCAAGGTCATTTCCTCCTCTTTGTGGTTTCCATATTATTAATATTCAAAACTGCATTAAAACTTTCAAATATTCTATATATTACGAATTTTAAAAACAGCAAGTCAGTATGCTAGTATATTTTATCTGATACAAAATACACATCTAATCTTTTACTTGTGATTTTATTTCACGTGCCTAAATTTCAGTAATTTAACTATCTTATTTAACAACTATATCATCTTCAAACCATTTTTTAGATATTTCTCCAGCAGTTTTATCTGCAATTACTTCATCTAACGCTTTATTAAAAGCATCTACAAATTTAGTATCACCTTTTCTAATTCCTACTCCATATTGTTCTTTACCAAAATTTTCATCTAAAATTTTATATTTTTCTGCTCCTCTTGCTTTCATATAGTATCTAGCTAAAATTTCATCTACAACAATAGCATCTAATCTTTTTGCTTCTAAATCCATTAATGCAGAATTATTATCTTCAAATGTAACAAGATTACCACCATTAAAGCCCTTTATTGTGTCTCCGTCTGCTTCTACAGCATCAACTGCAGTAGATCCAGTTTGAGCACCAACTTTTTTCCCTGCTAAATCTGCTTTAGATTTTATATTCGAATCTGCTAATGTTACTATAACTTGAGTGTTATTTAAGTACGGTTTTGAAAATTCAACTTTTTGTTTTCTTTCATCAGTAATTGAATATCCATTCCATATTAAATCTATATTTCCATTAGCTAATTCGGTTTCTTTCATACTCCAATCAATTGATTGGAATTTTATTTTTTTATTAAGTTTTTTAGCAACTGCTTCCGCTAAATCAACATCGAATCCAACTATTTTTCCACTCTCATCTTTAAATCCCATTGGAACAAAAGTATCATCTAAACCTATTACTAATTCGTCTTTATCCAATGTGCTTCCTGTAGTCTTTGTTTCTGAGGCTTTATTTTGAGTAGTTCCTGCACATGCAACTAAACTTGTTCCTAGCGTAGCTATAATAGCAACTATCGTTAATTTCTTTATTAAAGTATTAATTTTCATAAATTATCTCCTCCTAAAAATGCTTTTCTCTATTTATCACTTTATCATACTAAAGCAAAAGAATCAAGTATTTTTTGACTTCCAAATTTGGACATACAAAAAAATTTCAATGCTCAATGTTCAACTGTCAATTATTGAACATTGATATTTGACCATTGATCATTAATCATTTATTTAGTTGAAGCTGCCCTATCCAATGCTCTTTGTAAGTTATCTATATGTGAAGTAAATTCATCTATGGTATCTGTAACTTGAGTTTCGTCAATAGGATTTTTAATTGTATCTGCTCTATCTTTCACATCATCAACATTATTTTTTAATTCATCCAATTTATCTGATATATCATCAAATTGCTTCTGTATGTCTTCACTTTTACCTTGAAAATCAGCATTATTTAAGGCATCAGTCAATTCATCAGCTTTATCATTTAATTCTTTCATGGTTCTTGTTGTATCACTATCAACTTCATCTAATTTGTCTGAAACTTCTTTAGGTGTAGTTTTTAATTTATCCATTAACTCTGTCATTTTTTCAGAATCAAATACTTCGTTCACCTTGTCTCCTGATGGTTTTTCATCAGTATTTGCTTTTGTTTCAATTATATAATCATCTTTAATGTTACACCCAATCAAAGAAAAAGATATTATACTACATAGTATTAAACTCATTACATTTTTCTTCTTCATCTTTTCACCCCAGATTATCTTTTTTTATACTGTATAGTATATATTAATACTTTTTCATCATTATTTCAATCGCATATTTATTGCAATAATGTTTCTTCATTTATTTTGTTATCTTACAATTTAGATAACAATCTCTTTTTATACTTTATACTTGCTATTTCGCTTATATCTCTTATTAAGATGTAATTTGAAATACCTCCATATACACCAATTATAGGAACCCCTTGTATAACTTTAGCTAAAATTATATTTTCAGATAAATTTATAGAAGTTACTTCTACCATCTTATTTATGTCTACTATGCTCTGAAAATTCTTATCAATATTATATCCAATTCTATCTGCTTCATTAGAATATATAATTCTTTCTGGTGTTTTATTTGCGCTTGCACAAATTATATTTAAAATAAAAGCTTTCTCTTCTTCT
>JAKBFR010000185.1 GCA_021837545.1 Bacillota bacterium
TTCATAAAGTTGAAAGCATGTAGGAATATGGCAAATGTATATAAGAAGTTTTACAGACCCTTAGTTTATGTAATAAAAAATCTACGTAAGCAGCCTAAGTGGGCCTACTTAAAATAGTAACTTAATAGTAAGCATGCTATTTCTCCGAAGTGACTTGCAATAAGAAACGAAAAAACTATTATAATTTGATTTAGAAATTCTTCCTTTGCGAATGTAAAACTTTCGTAAGACTGCCAGGATGCATAACAATTAATAATTGTTATGTGCCCCTAAGGAATACCCAGAGGTGTCTAGCGAACCCGAGGCAGGACGCCGAGTGTGAGTGTACAACAATTAATAATTGTTGTGTCCCCCTAAGGAATACCCAGAGGATAGAAAGTTTTACAAGAGCAAAAGATTAGAATTTCTTAATCAAATTTCCTGTTTTGAGTTCGTTTGCAATGCACGCAGGAGAACCTTCATCGATTTCTTAAAAATATGCATTACTTTTTAAACTTCCGATAAACACCCTATTTAATAATTTCTTATTCTTTGAATTTACTTCCTTAACTAACTGCTCAGCTAATGTTAAATGAGTTGGTTCTTCTACTTTATTAATGTATAATATTCGTTTTCCCAGTGACCCCTTAAACAACCCTTTAGGATGTATAATCAACTTCAATAGGTGTTCAAATTTAACAGTGTCTCCCTCCTCAGCCCCAGTTATTATGCAGAATATTTTACTTCTATGAACTTTATCTTCATTTATTACCATTCCAAGTGACTGTATATCAATAATCCCTACAGTTTTTGTAGTTTTTTCGTATATAACAGGCTCAGATTCATTCCACCCTTTTAGCTGTTTTTCCTTTGCTCCATCTGCTTCTATTAGTACATAGTCAAAATGCGGTGCTAACTCTTCTAATTCTTTTTCACTTAGTCCCAATATTTTATTTTCTTTATTTATACCTAAGCCTAAAATATAAATTCCACTTTCTTTCATATCCACATACTTAGACAACTTTTTTTTATTAGTGCAGATAAAGTCATACTTCTCTTCTGATGGACGGTATATCTTGGTGGTTGTGGTTACTAGGACCTTATTATTTCGCCGTAGCTCTTCTGCGAGCTTAAATATCATAGTGGTTTTTCCACCTGCTCCTACAAAAGATATAATATCTCTTTCCTCTAATCCAATATGATCACTTAATTTCATAACAGCACCTACTTATTTTATAATAGCACTTACTTATTTTGAAAAATAAAACATGTCTCCGTTAATGTGTTTATTTTAATACATATAGTGTAATAATTAAAAATATACAAAATAAGTCTTATAAGACCTATTTTGTATATTTCTACAATATACTTCCAAAACCTTCTCTATTATTAAAATACTTATGAAATAACAACTTTATTTTTTCTTACTATAGGGTGTATTTGCCATGGGGAGTTTTGTTCTAAATTCACCATCATAATTATAGTAGGCACCAGCCACTGCAGGAGCAGTAGGTATTGAACATATTTCACCTATTCCCTTTGCCCCATATGCAAGTTTAGTGTTTCCTCTACCTAATATGATGCATTCTATTTTTGGCACTTCTGTTGCTTTAAATAATCCTAGTGTTCCAAATTTTGCAGTGGGTACACAGTTTTTAAGTGGATAATCTTCTGTTAGGGCATATCCAAGGCTCATAGCAACCCCGCCTTCAATCTGGCCCTCAATATTTTTAGGATTTATAGGAGTACCAACATCATGAACTGCAATAACCTTTTCAAGGTTACCCTCCTCATCCAAAATAACAACCTGAGTAGCATATCCATACGCTACATGGCTTACAGGGTTTTGTTTAATTGAATTCATTTTATCAGTTATTCCTTTAAATTCTCCATAAAACTCTTGACCCTCTAAATTTTCTAAAGTTTGATAACTTAATGCATCAAGAAGCTTTTCAGCTGCTTTTTTTGTTGCCTCACCTGTGAATAGAGTTTGACGTGAAGCTGTTGTATTTCCTGAATCAGGAGATACTGAAGTATCTGGTGCCGCATGTACAACTTTATCTTGTGCCATATTAAGGGTTTCACAAACTATTTGAGTTAATATGGTTCCAAGTCCTTGTCCAATACACGCTGCACTGGTATGAATATACACTTTGCTATCCTTTATAATCAACTTGCAACGTCCGATATCAGGAAGCCCTACCCCTATTCCACTATTTTTCATAGCACAAGCTATTCCTGCTTTAGGATTTTGTTCACATATTTCTTTTACTGCCTCTAGTGTTTCCACAAGCGATGTTGATGAATCTGCAATTTGACCATTAGGAAGTACCTGACCAGGCCTAATCGCATTTCTATATCTTATTTCAAAGGGGCTTATTCCTATCATTTTTGCAAGCTGATTTAAATTGCACTCTGTTGCAAAACAACTCTGTGTTACTCCAAACCCTCTAAAGGCACCTGCAGGCGGATTATTTGTATATACTGCCTTTCCAACTATGTCAATGTTATTATAATTATAAGGACCTGCTGCATGAGTACAAGCTCTTTGTAACACAGGACCACCTAAAGAAGCATAAGCTCCTGTATCAGCAATTATAGTAGCTTTCATAGAAGTCAAATATCCATTTTCATCGCAAGCTGTTGTAACCTCCATTTCCATGGCATGGCGCTTGGGATGTAACATTATACTTTCACTGCGGCTTAAGGCAAACTTTACAGGTTTCTTGCATACAAAGCTAAGAATTGCTGCATGGTGTTGAACGCTCATATCTTCTTTTCCACCGAAGCCACCACCAACCATTTTACTTATTACTCGTACTTTGCTTTGATCGAGTCCTAAAGCTTCTGCACATTCCTTTCGTGTTTGATAAATTCCTTGGTCGGCACAATATATTATTATCCCATCATCACCATCTGGCTCTGCAACTGCAGTTTCCGTTTCTAAAAAAGCATGTTCTGTAAAGGGTGTACTATATTTATTAGTTACAACATACTTTGAATTTTTTATATATTTATCTGCATTACCGAAGACTAAATTTTCAGTTGTAAGTATATTACCACTGGCATGTATCTGAGGTGCATCTCCCTTTAGCGCATCTTCAGGGCAAGTAACGGGGGATAGTTCTTCAAAATCAATTTTAACCAAAGTTTTAGCCTTTTCTAGTATTTCTGGAGTCTCTGCAGCTATTAGAACTATAGCATCTCCTATGCAGTGAGTTATCCCTCCCAGTGGTATTAATACATCCCAATCCTTTACAATATGTCCAATCTTCTGATTTCCAGGAAGTTCATCTGCTGTAATTACCGCATAAACTCCTTGTAAATTTTTAGCTTCATCAATGTCTATACTTTTTACTAAGGCACGAGGATATTTAGTTCTAACTGCGGTGCCATAAATCATGCCTTCTATACGCATATCATCTACATATTCTGCCGTGCCTAGAACCTTATCTACAGCATCAATTCTATTTAAATTCTCTCCTACAAGTCCCTTACAACTACATTTAGGAGGCTCTGTATTTTCTCTTAAAAGCTTAGCTGCTAATTTTACAGCTTCTATTATTTTTACATATCCAGTACAACGGCAGATATTATTTTTTAAGGCATTTTTTATCTCCATCTCTGTTGGGTCTTCTACCTTATCAATGAGCCCTTTTGCACTTATAACCATTCCTGGGGTACAAAAACCACATTGTACAGCTCCAGCTTCCATAAATGCATATCCATATACATCTTTTTCTCTGTCTGTTAGTCCTTCAACGGTTATGATATTTTTATCTACAAGCTTACTTGTTTTTAGTACACAAGCTTTTTTTGCCACACCGTCAACTAAAACCATACAGGTACCACAGGCGCCCTCAGAGCAACCATTCTTAACTGATGTGAAGTTCAAATCTTCTCTTAAAAAGGTAATTAACTTTTTATCTTCTTTAGCCTCTACTTTATTTCCATTTACAACAAAGTTAAACATTACAGTCACCTCGTTTTATATATTTCCCGTAATTCTCTTCAATAATTTTTCCCTCTTCTACAATATGTTTTCCTCTTAGAAAAACCTCTTTGGCGTATCCTACAGTTTTGAAGCCTTCATAAGGTGTATAATCTACATTTTGTTTTTGATTATCTTTAGATATAATCCCTTGTTTTAATGTATCCCATATAATTATATCTGCATCACTTCCAACTTGAAGTACTCCTTTTCTAGGATACATTCCAA
>JAKBFR010000186.1 GCA_021837545.1 Bacillota bacterium
AATGGCAGCAGGGATGGGTACTAGACTCCGACCTTTAACTTTGAAAACTCCAAAGTCTTTAATAGAGGTTAATGGAATGTCTTTGCTTGAAAGACAAATAGTGAATTTAAAGGAAGTTGGAATTGATGAAATTATAGTATTAACAGGGTATTTACATGAAAAATTTGATGACTTAGTTAAAAAATATAATTTAATCAAAGTAATTAATGACAAATATGATGTTTATAACAATATCTATACTATGTATTTAGTTAGAGAATATCTTGAAGATGCTTATGTAATTGATGCGGACCAATATATAACAAGAAATTTCTTACCTAAAGAGATGCCAAGTACATCAGTTTATTATTCTGCTTGTAAGGAAAATATTAAGGGCGAATGGATACTAAAATACGATGAACAAGGCAAGATATATGGAATAGAAATTGGAAAAGAAGGTGATAAACCTAACTATATAATGTCAGGGGCATCTTTCTGGAGTGCAAAAGATGGTGCACTAATATGTAAAAAGGTTCAAGAAGCCATTGAAGTAAATAATTCTACTGATATATATTGGGACAATATTGCTGTGGATAATCTTAAGGATATGGATGTGTATATTGAAAAAATACAATCAAATGATATATTCGAAATAGATTCAATCGAGGACTTAGAATACCTTAAAAGAACACTTAAATTGTAGGCATGTCCCACAAAAAATGAAGGTCATGAGTTTGTTTAGGTTACTGAAAATTTAGCTGTGATAAAAATGAAACAACGTCTACTATAGGAATATCTACAGCTAAATCTTCTAATGTAACTTTCTACAAATGGATGACCTTCATTTCTATTTGGGTATATTTCATGGTATAAGTATAACTTATAAGGTGGGTATGTATCTATATGTGATAACTATTATATTTATGAGAATATTAACGGTCTTTACAACTGGTGAAATCGATTACTTCACAATGGCATTCTTTGAATGTAGTTCTCTTTTGTAAGAAAGTTATTTTGTTTATAATAGGTACTTTTATAGGGGACGAGTTAGTATATAGATTTAAAATTTCACAAGAAAGGTTGAAAATTTTTTTCTGTATTTTTTTCTTTGTTGTTAAGTTTACATCTTTCCAATTCATTTCATAAATAGTACTAGAGAACTTAAATATATTGTTTATGCCCCAAAAAGTTAAATTTTTTTTCAAGGCTTCAGTAGTATAAAATAATCCAGCACCTGCTGCAGTTGACATAACTAACCCAATTTTTTTATGCATAAAGGAATTACTTTTATTTTGAATGGATCTATAAGATAAATTATCTAAAAGTAATTTCATATTACTGCTAATATCACATTTAAACACTGGGCATGCAAGTATAATTAAATCTGATTCATCTAATGATGTGATAATATAATTACTATCATTGAAATGAGTACAAGTATTTTCTAAATTTATAAGACATGAATGACATTCACGACAAAAATATGGCAAATCTCTTGGCAGAAAGAATTCTGTAACTTTTATATCCATATTAAGCTTAATGTTATTTAATAAAAGTTGTACACAATTATATGTACTTGCCTTACGTATAGTTCCATAAATAATGGTTACATTCATAAATATCATCCTTTCATTATATAAGTATTTCTAAACTCAAGAATATGATTTTTTAAGATTTGAAGTTCTTTATCAGTCATATTTTCATATTTATAAAATAATAAAAAAATAGGAGAACAAAGCTGGATAGCCAATGTATAAGGATCTTTTTTTATAAGAAGTTTTTCATCTATAAGAATAGTTAATATTTTTGTATGAATATCTAAAATGTTATCAATAAATATTTCATGATATATTTTAGATATTTCAGGATTATTAAATTGTTCTATTGTAAGTATTTTTCTAAATTTAACTATATACTCATCTTCTAAGTAAAATCTAAACATATTCATGTGAATTTTTAAAAATTGATCATTAGACAAGTCTTTAAATCTATTAATTATAAAATTATTTGTATTATTATGAGTATTTATATTTTTTGAAATTTGATTTGCATATATTGAATATTTTTTAATTATAGTATCAAAAATATCTTGTTTATTTTTGAAATGATTATAAAGAGAGCTCGCTTTAATTCCAACCTTATTAGCAATATCTCTAACAGATATAGCATCAAAACCCTTTATTGAAAAAAGATTTAATGATTCATAGATAATTTTTTCCTTTGTATTCATAAAGACTCCTTATTTAAACATTCTTAGCTGCATTCCTAAAAATAGCATTGTGCTAGAAAAACATAGATAACAAATAAAAGTTTTAGTTATTATAATATTAAAAATAACTCACAATGTATAATCATGAAACTAATTTATACACAAATAAGAAAAATAGCCATTAGAGTTTGAAAAATAACAAAAAATACTACATTAATTTAATAAGATTTCAAAACTAACAATCGTTAGTATAATTATAACCAATAATAGGATTAAAGTCCATAAATCTTACAAAATATATATAAATTAAAATGTAAATTGACAATAAATAGCGTAGAATGTACAATTGAAAAAGTAAAAAAGATAAGAGGATACATAATTTAAAATATCCTTACATTATATGGAGGCTAAACAAATGGCTAAATCAATTTCAAAAAATGCGATTTTTAAAGCAATGCTCAATTTATTTAACATAATTTTGCCAATACTAGTAATACCTTTAGTTAGTAGATCATTTGGAGATGAATTATATGGCTACATGGGATATGGAGATTCATTAACTGCCTACTTTTTGATATTTGCAAGTTTTGGGATTTATCAATATGGTTTGAGGGAAATTAGTAAAGTTCGTGATGATAAAACAAAGCTTAGACAAACTTTTACTAGTTTATTTTTGTTTACAAGTCTTACTAATTTTGTGGCATCAGCTGCATATATGATATTTGTAGCTGTTTTTTATAAAAATGAACCATATTTTTATACATGCATAATTTTAGGGTTTAACTTAGTTTTTAATATGTTTTATGTGGAATGGGTTAATGAAGCATTAGAAAACTATGATTTTATTGCTCTTAAAACCATGGTAGTTAGAATAATATATTCTGCATTAATTTTATTATTTATAAGGGAAAAAGGAGACTTCCTATTTTATTTATATTTAGTTATAGGTTTTAATTTTATAAATAATATAATAAGTTTTATCTATGTAAAAAAGAAACTAAAGTTTGATTTTTCAGATTTACAATTTCTTAGACATATTAAGCCAATGCTTTATGTTGTAATTCTTTCTAACACAGGAGTTTTATATACTCAACTTGACAAGATCATGTTAAAGGATAGCATAGGAGGGACTACAGCTGTTGGATATTATTATATGGCTCAAAGAATAATGCTCATAGTAAATACATTACTCCTAACAATAATTCAAGTTACTATGCCAAGATTGTCTAATTACTTAGGGAATGATTCTAGAAAACAATATTTAATATTATTAAAAAAGGTAATAAAGATATATTTTTTATTATTATTTCCAGCATCTATAGGTTTATTATGCCTTTCTAAAGAAGCAATATATATATTTGGAGGACCAGCGTTTTTAGGAGCAGTGCCAGTAATGGTAGTCTTTGCAATATATATGTTAAGCATTGGTGTTGAAGGCATAATTGCAAATCAAATGATATATCTTCATGGCAAAGAAAAAGAAGATGCTATATTAGTATTGATTGGTGGAGTAATTAATTTAATATTTAATATAACATTATCTATTACAGGAAATTTTAATATGGTAAGCGCTATAATAACAACACTTATAGCTAATTTAATTGTAATAGCACTAGAATATAGGATGGTTAAAAAGGTTATAAAACTGGATATACATTTATTTGCATATGAAAATATTAAATACTTTTATTATTCATTAGTATTCATTCCAATAACTTTTGCAATAAAATTTGTTATATCTAATATAATTATTTCATGTTTATTAGAAGTCTTAATATGTGGATTGGTTTATTTAGGAATCCTTGTGATTACTAAAGATTCAGTATTTTTTGAGTTGTTAAACAAAATACTTGTAAAATTAAAGCTTAAAAAACTTTAGAACTAACTTTAATAAATAAAAATTGAATTATTGGATTTCTAAAAAAGAAAATGTATTTTTGTTTTTAGGAATCCTTTTTTTTTTTTTTTTTTTAGAA
>JAKBFR010000187.1 GCA_021837545.1 Bacillota bacterium
ATTATTAGGAGGATATGGTTTATGAAAATAATTAAGGAATTTTATAAATTTAGACAGAATGGATTGAAATTTGTATTTCTCACTTTAGTGTTTGCTATAATTACTGGAATTTTAAGTTTTGAATCTAACAAGATAGTTTCTAAAACTCTGTATGCAGGTTCATCAATCCTATTTTTTTGTAGTACAATATATACAACTTTTTATTTTATACGAGAGTTCATTAATCAAAAAAATAAAAAATAATTGAATTCAAAAAGTTAAATACGCATTTTTATGTAAATATAAATAATATATTGTTATAATTTAGTAAGTATAGTAATATATAATCTCGTCTTTGACACTTGTAGAGAACAAAAAGCTTGATAAACCTAATAGAATCAATGGCTTACAAGCTTTTTATTATTCTCAAAAAGTGAGTAATGTTTTTATTTTTTTGTGTCTTTTAAAATTTTTTTAACCATTTTATTGTTTAAAATTTGATAATCGGTACGAAATCCAAATGCATCATGCAAAGCATCAGTTAAATCTGTTCTTGTATATGTAGGTATATAGCCTTCATTTTTAATTTCATAAAAATTCATATCTTTTAGTCCAGCAATAATTTCGGAATAAGTAAATTTTTCTTCTAATTTTTTTTCTAATAATCTGTATATCATAAGTGAAATAAAACATGTAGTAAAATGTGCTCTAATTCTGTCATCACGTTGAAGATATACTGGTCTTGCTTTAAACTCTGTCTTCATTATCCTAAAACATTCTTCGATTTCCCAACGTTTTTGGTTTACTTTTATTATGGCGGCAGCCTTATCTTCTAGGTTAGTGCATACTGCATAAAATCCATCAAATGTAGCTTCTTGTTCAATTAAACTAGTATTTATCCCTAGTATTTCTTTATCTGCAACTTCGCCATCTATGGTACAGTGATCCTTTGTTATAAATCTCTTATAATCATTAGGATTACACTTCTTTAATTTTGTGGGATTTTTATCTATTGTATTTTGCGCTCTCTCGACCTGTCGGTTACGAATAGAAGATTGATAGTTTTTATATTTTAGAGAAAATGTAACGATTAATTTTTGTTCTAATCCATCTTCTTTGATCCATCGCTCTTTGTAATAAATATTATTAAAATGTTTCTTTTCATCCAATTCATTAAGAGTAAAGGTTTCATTAGTTCCACTAAGGCGCCAGCCTGTTGGGTCTAACGACCACTCTTTTAAATTCTTTTTTAATTTTTTTACAGATTGAGTTGTAATGAAAGAACGATTATTGGTGTTATTAAATTTTCGATTTTTGGTTGAGGCAAGTCCTGCATCAGTACAAACTACAAATTTCGAAAGTTTAAAATCTGATATAATTTTTTCTTCTAAAGGTTTTAAAGTGACTTGCTCATTGGTGTTTCCATTATTGATACAAAATGCAAGAGGGATACCATCGCTATCCATAAAAAGTCCCATTTGAACAATAGGATTAGGACGATGTTCTTTTGAAACACCATATTGCTTTAGTCCGTTTTCTTCCTCTATTTCGAAGAAATAATTTGTACAATCATAATAAAGAATACCTTTTTTTCGATTATATAATTTTAAACTATTATTATAAAGTTCAGATTGAATAAAATCAGCTTCGCTTGCTATTACTTCTAAAGATCTATAAATATGCTGAATATCAAAGTCTGGTTGTTCAATAAACTTTTTTGATAATTCTTGCGTAGCAAGTTTTGAAGCTGGAAATATAATTCTGCCATAAATCAATCTAGAGAGGATGGAATCAAGGTTATAAGTGAATTTATGCTTATCTGAAATTTTTTTGCAAATTTTATTTAGACCAAGTTCATGATAAATTTGCTGTAAGAATAGATATCCACCATTAAATGAGCGTTGATCATCTTTGAAAATTTGTTTTATGGGAGAATATTTAACTAATACCTCTCGTTTTTCTTCTTTTTCCTTTTGGTTCAATTTATCAACGTATTCTTTTGCCCACTCTATTGGATCTTGACCGTTTAATTTTTTTAATAATTCTGAATAAGTACCAAGTTTCTCAACAACTTTAGATGAACGTTTTCCGTTTTCGAATATAGATTTTACAACATATAATGAAGAAGCGTTTTTAGATTTAACAATCTGTAATCTCATTTAATTTGCCCCTTTCGGTAGTATATCTATATTATATCACATTGTGTAACATTGTGCACTATAAAATATAAAAATTGACATAAAAATAAGCCTATATCAAGGCTTTCAAAGAAATTTTACTTATGCAACTGTCAAAGACCCGACTAATTTTTAAACATCAATAAATTGGTGAAATTTATATAAAAATAATTTAAATTATATTTTTATATAAAAATGTAAAATGTTAAAACATTAAAATATAATTTAATAATTTACATTATGTATAAATATATGATATTATATAAATAATGATCAAATAATAAATAATATTGTATTTACAAAATATTATTTATAGATTTCAGAACGCGTATAAATGTTTAATTATGTCAAATTAACTACAATGACTAATATTCTTCAGATTAAACTTCTTGGCCAAGAGTTTAAATAAATTAATATAACTATATGGAGGGTTATTATGGAAATATCAAATTATACTAAGTTAAGTGAGTATGAATTAAACGAAATTAATGGTGGAGGAATTTGGGGATTTGCTGGTACTGTAGCATTATCAGCTGCAGGCGGTGCAGCAGAAGGTGCAGAGTACTGTGCTGTTTTGGGACCAGAAGGTGCAGTAGCAGGTGCTGTTGGATTTGGTTTATGTTGTGGAATGTATTCTGCAATTGGATATGTTTTAACTAGTAAGTATTAATTATAATTAAACATTAATATTTATAAATTGCACTATAATCAAAAATATATTACTATAAAAATTATTGAGTTTTTTAAAAAGCTCACTAAAGACTGTTGATATTTTATGTATATCAACAGTCTTTTTATTTATAATTATTACAAAAATATTTTTTCAAATTTATGTAGAATATATTATGTATAAGTATTTTGGAGATTTGTTATTATAAAATATTGGTGATACTCTTAAAGGAGAATAATTGGGGTTTTATGAAGTAATGAAACAAAGCGGTAGGTACTGATAATTTGTTTTTAATAATGTTTTTAGAACTATTTTACTAGATTAGAATATAATTGTTGGCTATCAAAAACCTTGGTATTTGATAGCCAACAAATCATACGTTTTAAAAATAATTTTATTGTAATTAATGTTACGTTAATACAGAGACACAAATATATTAAAAAAATTAATAGTTAGTGTCATCGTTTGTGGTAATATTAGAATCAGTACCTACATTTATCAATATATATGATAAAATATAAAAAAATACAAAAAAAAGCAAAGAATCAATTATTATAAATTTATAGGATAAAATTTTATCTATTTTAAGTAAATTGTATAATATATCTAAAATTAATTTGATAACAGAAGCTTTTAAACTGTACTTAAGTGCTATTAACCTAGGGTTACCATTTTTTATTTGCATACTCCCAATAGCATTGAATATACCATTTTTAACATTCATAAATGTAAAATAGCAAGAGGCTATAATTAATATAATAAAACTTGATATACATTGGGTAGTATTTTTTGTGAAAATAATGCTAATAAAAATATTTCCGAATAATAATATCATTAATATTACAAGTGTTTTAAAACTATTTTTATATATCTGAGTATTTATTCGCTCATCTGAATAGTTATTTTTTTTGATTATCAACTTTGGCATACATTATTCCCCCCAAAATAAATCATTTAATGTTTTACCTAATACATTACAAATTTTAATACAAAGCTTTAACGATGGATTGTACTTACCGGATTCAATAAGACTTATAGTTTGCCTTGTAATACCTATTAAATCTCCTAACTGTTCCTGTGTTAGATTATTTTCAATCCTCGCAAATTTTATTCTATTTACATCCATAGGCGTTCCTCCAATAAATATCGTAATATATATATTGAATATTGTAATATATATATTGAATTTTGTCAATATTTATTTATACGGAACTTCAATTCGTATGATTGAAAAGTGATAATGTCTTAGTATACCACAAGTGATTATGTCCTAAATAGATAAAATATAGTAAAATAAACCTCATGAATAATAAGTGAGGTG
>JAKBFR010000188.1 GCA_021837545.1 Bacillota bacterium
ATATTTGTTTTCATATTTCTATCTACTTTTATATGTCCTTCTTCTATCTCTAGTCCTGGCACTAATTGGCCCGGAGATACACTATCTCTTAGCATGAAAATCCCATCTGTAGTTATTTCACCTTGCTCTAAAATAACCTTAGTTACCCTATCTTCACCAATTATTTCTAAAGGCTTATAATTTATTATCTCTACATTAGCATTTAAATTATATTCCCCTCTATACATAGGAATGTAATATGTTTTACTAGAAAGCTCACTTACATAATTAGTTTCTTCTTCGCTTTCTTTGTTATATCCAACTATAACAACTGTTTTCCCTTTATATAATGGAGCATCACAAGTAGCACAGTACCCTACTCCTTTTCCTAAAAGCTTTTCTTCTCCTTTTAATGGCTTGGTGTATTCTATTCCTGTAGCTAAAATTATTGCTTTAGCCTCATACATCTTTTCGTTTACCATCAAAGCAAAATAGTCTCCCATAGCGTAAATATTATTTATTTTCTCATTGACAATACCTATTCCCATAGCTGCAATATGAGCTGCAAAGTGGTTTTTAAGCTCATTTCCTGTAACGTTAGGAAATCCTAAAAAATTGTTTACCTTTGGTGCTTTCATTAGTTTTGCACTTAGTTCCTTATTTCCAAAAAGAATTATATTTTTATTTCTAATCTTAGCATTAATAGCAGCTTCAAGACCCGCTGGTCCTGTTCCAATTATAGCGATATCATATCTTTCTCCCATAATTCTCCCTCCTTATTTTACTCTAAGAATAGATAACAATTAATAAACGTTATCCTCCATATTTGACCCTATATATAGATAAACTTTCTTCACTTATAAAATGGAGATATTTATTTAAATTTTAAAAATTTAAAATAACTATCTCCAAAATGTTCATATTTAATTTTCATTATATTAGTGAATCATAAAAGTAACATGTGTAGTGAGTATTAAAATTTTTAAATCAAATTTTATAAATTTCTTTCAATTATTTTCTTTAAATCTGCTTTAGGTCTGAAACCTACCATAGTTTCTCTAACTGCATCTTTATTGAATACCATAACTGTTGGAATACTTGCAATTTTATACTTTGATGATATCATTGGGTTTTCATCTACATTTACTTTTGCAAACTTAACTTCTTTTCCCATTTCCTTTGCTAATTCTTCAATTACTGGGCTTAACATTCTACAAGGCCCACACCAAGGCGCCCAAAAATCAACTACAACTATACTATCGGAATTTGCAATTTCCTCATTAAAATTTTTATCATTAACTTCTTTAATCATATTATTACCTCCAGTTGTTATACCCTACCAGGGTATATTATATATTATTATTGTATACCTTATTATGTGACTAGTCAATGATATTTTAAATTAGTATACCCAAACCAAAATTTAAAATGTCCTTGTCTATTCTAATATTTTTTTCACTATAGTGTTATTATATTGTGAATGTGGAAATTGTTTTACCAATTTTTCCGCATAAGCTTTTGCTTTATTTATATCTACATCTTTTTCTATAAGAATTAAATTATATAAAACTTCCTCTGTGTAGCTTCCACTAGGAAATTGATTTAAACTAATCTCGTAATATTTAACAGCATTCTGAAAGTCAGAAATAGATTTGTAACTTAAGGCAAGCATATAAATAATGTGCTCCTCTAAATAATTATCTTTAGAATAAGGTAATGCATATAAAAAGTATTTTTGTGCTTCAATGAAATTTTTACTATTTATATAACTTACACCTTTTTCATAAAAATATACTACCCCACTACTCTTAATAATTTCTTCACCTTTTACCATAAGCAGTTTATCATTCATTTCCAAATCAACATTTTTCCACTTATCTACATATTCAATTATTTGCTCCATATTATTATTGTTTATACTTTGCTTAAATTGTTCTCGTGGAAATTTCGTCATTTCTTGTGTGTTATATGCTATTGGTTTCTCTTCATTCTTACTTGTATTTCGCTTCGATACTTCAGTATTTTTTTTAATTTCTTCAGATTTTTGACTTTCTGTTTTTACTAACTCCTTGGTTTCTTCATTATCTTTCTTCTTAATTAACGTTATTCCACTTTGTATTTTTTTCATACCTGTAATTGAAAGATTTTTTACATTATACATAAATGTTTTGCCAAAAACTATTAGTGTTATAGCTAAAAATATACTAGCAGTAACCACAACTATTTTTTTATAGTTTATTTCTCTTTTTAAACTACCATATTCTATTAATGTTTTTTTATTCATAATAGCTTGAGCATTTTTCTTATCTACTTTCAAAACCTCATTTATATACTGTAATGCTTTATCATATTCTCCTTGTTTTATGTAACATAGGCTTATATGGTTATTTACATTTATAAAATTAAAGTGACTATTTTCACATTGCTTTAAAATCTGGAGAGCACCAGATATATTAAGTTGCTTTATTAGCTCTAAAGCATTAACATACAACTGTAATTTTTCCCTATCATTTATACTATCCTTTAAATATTTTTTTGATACTTCATCATTATTTCTTTTATAATTTATATTCCACATTTTTTTAGCATTTTCTAAATCACCTTTTAAATAATATAAAATACCCTTTAAATTTAAGGCTGCAGCATTTGTAATACTTAGAGAAATACTTTTTTCACAAAGAGCTAATGCTTTGTCTATATACCCATCATTATATTTATTCATTGCTTTTACATATATTTTCCCTGATTTATCCATAGTTTCACCTTTTATTTCTAAATTTATAAGTATTCTAATTATATCATAGAGAAAAAGAGAAAAGTATATATTACTACAATATCATCTCACTTCGCTGAGTACTTCTAAATTAATATTATTGAAAGATAATAAAAAGTACAAATGAAGTATGAAATTTCTCCGGAGTAATTTGCAATAAGAAGCGAATAAACTATTGAAATTCCATTTAAGAATTCTTCGTTTGCAATGTATACAGGAGAAATTTCACACTTATCATTCAGCATCTTGTCTAAGTTTTTATTTTTTATCTTCACTTACAATTTGCATCTCTACTGGTTTATCTAATTCGAGTAAGGTCAGCTTTCCTACTCCTTTATGAAAGGCATTATAGGTTTCATCATTATAAATTAATAATTGAAGTATTAAATCATTTCCAGTTTTCTTCGCATCTAGTATTTGATATTTTTTATCTTTTCTCTCGTATAGGGTAGAAAGGTTCCCAGTATTAACATCTAAACTATATACCTCTGATCCATATTCTATGGTGCCATATCCAAAGCCAGCCACAATTATTAAATGATCATTATCCCACCATTCTATATTTCTTGGTGTGTATTGTCTTTCATTATTAATAAGTTCATACTTCACTATTTCATTAGTATTTATATTTTTAATATATATTAGATGTATACCAAAATCTACATCCCCTTCTGGTCTTGCATCTATAGCCGAAGAATGCTTTCCGTCCATAGAGTTTTTCCACTTGATCTCATAATTTGGTAGAGCCTGATTTGTGATTATGGTACTTTGAAATTGCATTAACGTATTCTTTTCTTGATCAACTACCTGCTTACCTTTAGGCTTTTGTAGTGAACTTTCTTCAGCTTTATCCATTGTTAAACTATTTTTGGCATTAGCTCCACTACTATTTTCTTTGCTTTTAGAGCCATTTTCTTGACTTAATTTATACATTGCTGTATCTCTTTTAGACATTTCACCCTTATAGTTTTCCCCCAAAAATCCCTTTAGCATCATTGGAATGAATATTATCATAGCAACAGAAGCCACTGCATAAGATAAATATCTGTTTTTGTATCTTCTAAAATTGTATAAGATCTTATTTGAAGTTTTTTTACTATATCTATTTTTATCTATAGAATTAATTATGCTAGTCCTTGAACTATTAAATTCAATACCATCTATTGATAACACTGTCTTAAACGCTGTATCTATTTTAACTTCTTCTTCATATAGCATTCTACAGCTTTCACATTCCTCCATGTGTTTTTCTAGTGCAATTTTTAAATCATTTGAAATATTTTCTAGTATATAATCTTCTAACCTCTTTTTAAATATATTACAATTCATTATTTACACCCCTTTTCCTTTTGAGATATAAAAGTTTTAAAATTTAGTCTACTCTTATAGTAT
>JAKBFR010000036.1 GCA_021837545.1 Bacillota bacterium
CTTTATACCCAAAAGCTAATGGTGCACCAAAAATTCCTGCATAAAATAAAGGTGCTATTATCCCATCTGCCATATTCTCAGCTATGGTTTCAACTACAGCTCTTATTATCCCTTCTTTATTCAAACTTGTAGTATCACGCCCTACAATAAACGATAATTGTTTTCTTGCACCATTTATATCTTCTTTTAATAAGAATTTAATTACCTTATAGCCCTCAACTACTAGTCCTTTTGAAGCTATACAAAAATATATCAAAATTCCTTCTAAAATAATTCCAAAATAAATATTAAATTTTCTAGATATATTTACAATTTCAAATACAACTCCAAATGTTATTAGAACTGTAAATATCCAAACAATAAGTCCTGCGGCTTTTAAATAATTCTTTAAAATAATTCTAAATACATATTCAAGTTTTTTTGCAATATATCCAATTCCTCTAACTGGGTGAAATGGATTGTTAGGATCTCCAATTATTAAATCTAAAATAAATCCTATGCTTAATTCAATCATATAAGTCTCCTTTTTATGCATATGACACAAGATGACTCTCATACTAACTTGTTATTTTTTTAATATGCCTTAATTACTTTAGTTTCTCAAGTAAAACAAATATTGCTATTCCTTTTTATTTTACTTGAGATACTTTTTTTATTATAAATTGTTTATTTTCTTTTATTTTTATAGTTAATTCATATCCTTGACCATTTTTAGGTTGCCACTCATAAAACTTCTTTTTATCATCATATAATATTTCTAATATAATTCCTATACTTCCACCATGAGTTACTCCAAAAGCTGTTTTTATATTTTCTTTTATAAAATATTCTATGAGTTCTGTAAAGCCTTCTTTAATTCTTTTTCTAAATTCAACTCTACTTTCTCCATTTGGACATTTTATCTTTCCTTCTTTATCATCTATCCAACCTATGTATTCTTTTAATAGTTTTAAATCTTCATATGATTTTAACTCAAAGTCTCCAAAATCATATTCAAAAAACTTCTCTAAAATATCATATTTATTTCCAGGGCAAAGAATTTCTATTGTTTGGTTTGCTCTTTTTGCTCCACTAGTAAAATAAAAATCACATTTTGGATATTTAAAATTTTTTATGTTTTCTCTTAACTCAGAAATTCCGTTTTCGCTTAAATCTATATCGCTTTTGCCACAATATATTTGTTTTTCATTACAATAAGTTTTTCCATGTCTAATTAGGTATAACTTAATTTCATTCATATGTTATCATTAGTGATAAATTTATCCAACAACTAGAATCCATAACACTTCAACTTCTTTAAAGTAAAAGATAACGGATGCAAGCGCCTTAATAAGTTCTTCTAAGTTTCAAGTAAAGATAATCGTATTTCTATTAAGAAAACTTCACCTGAATCTAAAAATCACTTTATTATATAAATCTATCACTAAAATTACCACCTTTCTTTAAGAAAACTTGATCCGTATATATTTGCTTTAATTGCCAATTTCAATGAAACTTGACTCACATGCGCTTGCTAAGTAAACGAGTCTCGCAAAATCCTTTTTGAGGTAGTTAACTAAGTTCGAGGACCCAAATGCAAGATTTGGACTCTCACTTATCTCACTCATCACTTATCTCACTTTTGAGTTCCTTACTTCAATTTTTCTTGTAATCCAAAGAATATCCTATAAACGGATGAAGAATGTTTTGTTAAAAATTGCAATACACGCCCTGTTTCTTCTCTCCAAGCTCTATCTTGTTTTTCTATAGGAACAATTCCTGAATTTATTTCATCACAAATTATTATCTTATCTTTTAAAGAATTTATATTAGTTTCTAAAAGCTCTAATGAATTAATTTTATTTAAAACACAAAATCTTGTGAAAGCATGTAATCCACATAAAACTTTTTTATCAAACTTTAAATGTTCATCTATGCAAAAAGATATGTCTTCATTTTTCATATTATATTTTTCTTTTACAAATTCTAATTTTCCATTATAAGCTCCACCAAAAATCAATATCATTAATTCTCACCTCAATTGTCAATGTTCAATTATCAATGCTCAATTGTCAACGTTGGTAATCATTGAGTATTGACAATTTATCATTAATTTTCCACAAATACGTATGGTTTTAGCTTTCTCTATCTATAACATTATGCCTAAAGCTAGTATTCCTATTATCTCTCCAATCACCAATGCAAACCCAGCTACATCTCCTGATATTCCACCAAATTCCTTTTTACACTTCTCGACTGACCATATAATTCCTAGTGTTATTAATGAAACTAATAATATTCCATAAGTCCCTAACAAAACAAATGAAATTATAAGCATTAATGCTAATGAGACTATCATAAGTATTTTATCTTGAGCATTAGTTCCTTTTTTGAAATAAGTTCCAAGGGTACTTTCTTTTATTGTAGTTCTGCTTAAAAGAAAATACGCTACAACACTTCTACTTGTTATAGGAATTAATATTAATGCAAAGAATGGAATTTTTTTTTCTAAAATAGAATACACACCTCCAAATTGTAAAAAAAATAAAATTAATAATGATATTACTGAAAATGCTCCTATTGTAGAATCCTTTAATATTCTAAGCTTTTCTTCTTTATCTCTTCTTGAGAGAATTGCATCACAAACGTCCATAAATCCATCTAAATGTAGCATTCCTGTTACCACAAATGGTACTATCATAATTATCACACTTTTTAAAATAATTGAAATATTTATAAAGCTAATTAAATAATATACTATGCTCCATATAACTCCAACTATCAACCCAATAGTTGGATAGAATTTCATCATATTTTTAACGCCCTCATCATCCCATTCAATATATGGTGTTGGAAGCACAGTAAACATACTTAGTGCCATTAAAAATCCTTTGTATAGTTTCTTCATAAGACAGTCTCCTTAACTAGTTAACTGATTTAAGGTATTTTATATTTCCAAAGCTACATTCAATAACATTATCACAAGATTTTGCTAATTCTTTATTTATAATAGCTAGTTCTCTTTTAAATTTTTCAGTTATTTCATCATATTCTATAGCATCGTTAAATATATAATCACTTACGACCACAGTGTTTTTGGCTTTTGTTATAATTTGTTTGAGCCCATTTAATATATTTATTGACGGATTATTTATAATCTCATTTCCTATAAACATTTCATTAGTTAAAAGTGATGTAATGCTATCTAGTAATACTGTATCATCAGATTTAATATTATTAACTATTTCATGCAGATTTCTTTGTACTTCTAAAGTTGTAAAATTTAATCCAACTCTATTTTGTATATGTTTCTTTATTCTTTCTTCATCTTCTTTATCATAAGGCTTCATAGTTGCAATGTATATTACCTTGCTTAAGGAAACTCGACTCACATTCGCTCGCTGAGTAAGTGATTCACACCAAATCATAGATTTTGTTTCCCTACTTAAAGTTAGGGCTATTTTCTCTGAAGCTTCGGATTTGCCACTTTTAGAGCCTCCAATTATCAAATAATTCATTGAATGTCCCTTACTTTTCTATCCCTATTCTTGATTTTATCCCTTTTTCATATGGATGTTTTACAGCCTTAATTTCAGAAACATAATCTGCAAGTTCAATTAATTTTTCATTAGGATTTCTTCCTGTTAAAACTACTTCTAACCCCTCTGGTTTATTTTCAAGAAATGATATTACTTTATCTAAAGGCACTAACCCCAAATTAGTTGCTGCAATTATTTCATCTAATATAAGCAAATCAATATTTTCATCTATAGCTTTTTTAGTAACTTTCCCGAATCTCTCTTCATGTTCTTTTCTGGTCACCATTTGTTCTTCTGGGCTCATAAACTTAAAAAATTTCTTTACTGGAACCCCTTTAAATATTTCAAAGTTTGCTCCAAGTTTTTCAATAGAATTTAATTCACCAGTTTCATTATCTTTTAAGAATTGAGTTAATAAAACATTCTTATCACGACCTGAAGCTCTCATTCCAAGTCCCATGGCAGCTGTAGTCTTTCCTTTTCCATCTCCGCAATAAATATGAATGAGTCCTAGTTCCATAAAACCTCTCCTTTATTAGTTTTAATAGCATAAAACATACTACTACCTATCTTTAAAGTAGCTATATTATAATATTCTAGTATTGTTAATGCTCTATTAATTTATTATATAATTCGCCAAATCTACATATTATCCATTTCTTTAAGTTCATCTAAATAACTATCATTAATTTCTGCTTCTTCAAAAGTTGCCATATTATTCATTATTGCACATGCTGAGTCCATTATAGAAAATGCTAATGGACATCCACTTCCTTCTCCAAGGGCCATATCTAAATTTAAAATTGGACTTAAGTCTAATTCTTTCATTCCCACGTTAAATCCTAATTCCCTTGAACCATGTGAAGTAAACATATACTCTCTTGTTTTTGGATTCAGCCTAAAAGCAATAATTGCAGCAACTACTGAAATGAATCCATCTATAACAACTGGAATTTTATAATAAGCTGCTCCTAAAAATACTCCTGCCATAGCTGCTATATCAAAGCCCCCAACTTTAGAAACTACATCTATTGGATCTTCTTTAATTGGCTTATTTATTTCTAAGGCTTTCTTAACAACCTCTTTCTTCCATTCAAACATTTCATCTGTAATTCCACCGCCTCGTCCTACTACATCTTCCACTTTAATATCTGTTAAAGCTGATAAAACCGCACTGCTTGTTGAAGTATTTCCTATACCCATTTCTCCAACTCCAAGGATTTCATAGCCTAAATCTTTTGCATCTTTGACACATTCAATTCCAATTAACATTGCTTTTGTAGCTTCTTCATAACTCATAGCAGAACCTTTAGTCATATTATATGTAGATTTTCTTATCTTTTTATTAATTACATCTGGATGATTAAAATCACAGTTAATTCCAACATCAACAACCATAAGCTCTGTATTATTTGCTTTTGAAAGAACTGCGACACCTGTTAGCCCTTTAGTAAAATTAATGGTTTGAGCTAATGTTACAGATTGTGGTGCTGATGCAACACCTTCTTCAACAACACCATTATCTGAAGACATTATTATAACCACTTTTTTAGTGATCTTATTCTTTACCTTACCTGTAATACCAGAAAGCTTTATTGCTATTTCTTCTAATTTTCCTAAACTCTTTAATGGCTTTGCAAGTGAAGTCATTCTTTTATCTGCTTCTATTATTATTTCCTTATTTACATCTTCTATTTCATTTATAATATTATTTAATTGCTTCAAATTAGAATTCATTTTATATATCCTCCAATATGTTTCATTTTCTTCTCTATACATTTTACCACTTTTTAAGTAATGATTAAAAGCTACTAAAAAATAATTACTACGTTTAATGTAAATCAAGTAAAAATTAAGAGAAGCCTTCCCTCTCATCGCAGGATAGCTTCTCTTTTTCATTGCTTTTTATATTTTCTAACTTATTTATCAAGAGAATTTTTAACAAAACAATTATTTTGCTGGTTCCCACTTACAACGAATTGGTGATACAATAGCATTTTCTTTTTTTAATTCTTTAAATGCATTATCAACTTCTTTGCGTTCTAAACCAGATAACTTTTCAACTTCACCTGCACTAACAGGCTTACCTGCTTCATTCATAACTTCCAATACCTTCTCTTTAGCGCTCATTTATTTTAACTCCTTTCAGTAAATATTTTATTTATTTTATTCTGATTATATTTCATTAGTATTATTTTTTCAATAAAATCTACTACTAATTCTAGGTAATCTCTTTCATGAGGGCAAAACTCTTGTGATTTTATTATAATTTTAGATTTACTATCCTCTGAGAAAGCCACTACATTTTCTGAACCCATTGACCTACTCATCAATTGTTACGTACTCCATTTTCATTTACTCTATAACCATCCGGAGTTGTGCAGCTTACATATAAATGTCCTTCTTCATTAAATGAATAGTATGAGCCATTTAGACAAAGCCATAGAGGTTTATCTTTTTCTCCTTTTACTCTCATACAGTTTGAGTCTAAATAATATTTATGTCCATTATTTGAATCAGTATACCATGTGCTTTCAAGTGCATATCCCTCATTATTAAAAATATACCATTGTCCATCAATATATTTCCATCCATTATTTGATGTATAATAATATCCTTTATCGGCATCAGTACAATACCACCAGCCTTCACTGTTCTGATTCCATCCTGATTCATACTTGTTTAAACTATGTACTATCCCATTGCATAATCCCTGTGCGAGCTTGTTCTCATAGCTATCATCATTTAATAGCCTGTCTTCCCCTGGATTAGACATAAATCCCATTTCTACTAATACTACAGGAACCTTAGACCAGTTAAATCCTGTTAAGTCGCTTCTTTCTGCTATACCTCTGTTATTCATTCCCACATTTGCAACTAAATCATTTAATATAGTTTGTCCATATTGAGCACTTATAATACTTATATCTTTTGCATATCCTATTGGTGCTGGAACAAGCATTGATGCTCCCGTTATACTTTGATCATCTATTCCATCGCAGTGCATTCTAATAACTAAATCCGCATTATTATTATTCCCAATTTCTGCTCTTTCAATATTTCCAGGATCTTCAGAAGTTTGAGTTTTTGTCATTACAACAGTGTAGTTATTCTGCTCTAACAAAGTTTTCAATTTTTCTGAAACATTGAGTGTAACAGCATACTCCGGAACACCAGTCGCAACGCCTTGAGTTCCTCCACCATCTTTTATTTTGGTAATGTTTGAATCTGGTGACTGAAGTTCATATTCACTGTTACCTCCAGCTCCATGTCCTGGATCAATAACAACTACCTTTTTCCCTGATGCAAATGCAACCTGATTATTGGGAACACATATTATAGATACCAACAAAACAGCCATAGTTAAAAAACATGTTAATAGTCTTTTCATCTTTTTCCTCCCCATCTAATAATATCAACATTAAAAAAGCACTCTATTTAGGTTGCTTTAAATTATATTCACTTATTAAATATTCAACTAATTCCTCTTCATTATAAAATATCAAATCCCCTGTGTATTTTGGTCTTTCTATTACTATTAATTTGATTTTACATTCACGAGTAGCCTTAAGTTTTTCTAATACGCCGCCTTCAATTCCGCTATCTTTAGTTAAAATAACTTTAACATCATATTGATTTATAAAAGCTTTTTCAAGTTCATGCGATATCGGGCCTTGAAGGGCAATAATATCTTTAATGCTAATCCCTGCTTCTACTATCTTTGTTAAAACTTTAGGAGATGGTAAAATTCTATGTATAACTCTATATTTAAAATCTAGTCCCAAAAACTTAGAAACATTATTTCCACCTGTAGTATTTAAAATATTTCCATCTATTTTTTTTATAATATCAATAGCTTCATCATAATTTTTAACTCTTATAATATCTTCGCCCGTAATGTTTTCTAGTATCCCTTGTCTTTCATATCTCACATATTGAATTTTAAGATCATTTGCACATTCTGACGCAGTTTTAGTAACTTCTTGTGCATAAGGATGTGAAGCATCAACTAAAACATCAATTTTATTAATTCTGATCCAATTTGACATTTCTTCTTTATTCAAAGGTTTTGTATTTAATACTTTAATATTAAACTCTTTAAGTAACTCACCCCCATAAATTGTAGCTGTTGTAACTGCAATCTCATGTGTATATTTATTTATTAAAGACAAAATTTTTCGTCCTTCTGAAGTTCCTAGAATAAACCCAATCATATTTTCTCCAATCCTAAGTTATCTAAAAATAACTTTACTACTATACAATCATACTTATGAAACATTTTTTTGAAGAGGCTAACTATTTTTCTCTCTTATTTTCATAGCCTCTAGGTGTTATAAATTTTCCATTTTTATAGTAACTCTTTGAATTTCCAACTATTACAATTGACATCATATCTACTATTTCAGTATCAAAATCTCCAATTGTAAATAATTTATAGCTTTGACCCTCTCGAAGCGCATGTCTTACTACTGCTATTGGTGTAGAATCTTCTCTGAATTCTTTTATTATATCTATACATTCCCTTAAATATTCAGGTCTCCCCTTACTCTTTGGATTATATAAAGATATTATAAAATCTCCTTCAGCTGCTAATTTCACTCTCTTTTTTATATCTTCATAAGGTGTCATAAGATCACTTAAGCTAATATTGCAGTTATCATGCATAAGTGGCGCTCCAATGACAGACCCTGCTGCACTTGATGCAGTTATACCTGGAATTATTTCAACATCTTCATTGTCTCTAAGTTCAAGTATTAATCCTGCCATTCCATAAATCCCTGCATCTCCTGTACTTATTAATGCTACATTTTTATCTTTACATAAACTTAAGGCTTCCTTGCATCTAGCTTCTTCACCTTTCATTCCTGTTGAATATAATTCTTTATCTTTAACTAACTCTTTTATCATATCTATGTACTTATTATATCCCACAATAACATCACTATCTTCAATTGCTTTTAAAGCCCTTAAACTCATATTTTCCATACTTCCAGGACCTATTCCTATAACTCTTAATTTTCCCATATAAACTTAACCATCCTTTTTATTTTTTTATAATTAACAATATCTTATTACAAAATGAAAAATACCACAAATTTAATTAATGAGGTATTTAGATAACACACTGTCAAATTATATTATCATTTTAGTTATTTACAAGCTTTTCATGATTAATTTAAAATTATTTAATGCAAAAAAATTAAAATTGTATTGAGTTTAGCTCTATTTATTTTCTTCCAAATATTCTATAAATATGCTAACTATCTCCGGGTCAAAATGTCTTCCAGAACATATTTTAAGTTCCTCAACCGCGTCTTCCATACTCATGGCTTTTTTATATACTCTATCATGAGTCATGACATCATAAGAATCTGCCACACTTACAATTCTAGCTACTAAAGGTATCTCTTCGCCTTTCAACTTGAGAGGATACCCATTTCCGTCCCACCTCTCATGATGAGTTAGAACCCCCCTGGCAACACCATCTAATTGATTAGATGCCTTTACTATTCTATATCCTTTCTCTGTATGGGTTTTAATTGTCTCAAATTCGTCATCGGTTAATTTACTAGGCTTAAGTAATATTTCTTCACTTATACCAATCTTTCCTATATCATGTAAATGAGCTACTATTAATAATTCATCCATTTCAGACATTGATAAAGATAATTTTTCACCTATAGAAATTGCATTTTCTAATACTCTTTCCGTATGTTCTTCTGTTTCTACGCTTTTAGCTTCAAGACCCATCCTTAATGAATACATTATAGAACTATTAATACTATTTTCTTGCAACAATTTGTGACGATATACTTTATCCTCTGCTTCCTTTAATGTATCATATATACTTTTCTCTAATTGACTAGTTACTGATGTTCCGAGTGCTATGCTTATATCAATTAATTGATTCTTATATTCCTTACAATTATCCAAAATTCTATTTATTATACTTTTACATTCATCTTTACTAGTATTTGGAATTAACATTGCAAATTCATCTCCGCCAATTCTAAAAACTAAATCTTCTTCTTTACATGCATCTTTCAATACTTTGGCTATTATCTGTAATAATTTATCACCTTCCACGTGACCCACTGTATCATTTGTTATTTTTAATCCATTAACATCTCCCATAATTACACCAACTGGAAGATATTCCTCTGCCAGAAATTCCCGTGCCTTCTCTTCAAAATAAGTTCTGTTATATGCACCTGTCAAAATATCTGTATAACTTAGATATCTTAATCTTTCTTCAGTTTCTTTTATTTCAGTAACATCTAGAATAAGTCCAACAATACCAATTGTTTTTTTATCTTTATCTATAACAGGTTTCTTTATTACTTCACGATATTTTTTTCTCCCACCTTCATTACTAATTAATAGATCGGTGAAGATAGGTCTTTTATTTTTTATTATTTCTTGATCATGTTTAACAAATGTAATTGCTAACTCGTTACTAGCTTGTATATCAAAATCATTCTTTCCTATCAAATCATGTACATCATTTTTTTTATGAAACTCAGTATATTCTTCATTTGTATAAATGTATTTGCCTTCTATGTCTTTATAAAAAACCATTCCTGGCAATGTATCTACTATTACTTTCAATAAATTTTCCTGTTCTTCTATCACTTTATCTTTTTCTTTTACAATTTCTATATTAGTATCTATGCCTGCTATAGCTTGTAAACAGCCATCTGCATCTATTAACGGGAATATAGTACACTTTCTATATACTCCATCTATATATCCTTCTGCTATACTTGGCTCCAAACTTTCTATAACTGAATCACATTGATTATTATACCTTTGTGCTAATGCTTCATCAAAAATATCTTCATTTTTTGCTCCAATGATTTCTTTAACTTTTTCTTTATATATTTTTTTATATTCGTCATTCGCATATATAAATTTTAGATCCAAATCCTTTATCCATATAGGTTGTGGAATATTTTCTATTAATAATTGGAATACTTCATAGTTCATGTCTCTATTTTCCCCTAACAGTTCATTATTTCAATAATATAAATTTTGTTTTACATTATTGATTATAACATATAGTCTAGTTTCATTTAAAGTTAACTTTAGGCATAATTAAAATACTAATCGTATATTTATTCAATTATATTTCTCCATCTCGCATTTCAATTTCAGTACCTTCTGGGGCTTTCATTTTAAATAAATAACTATTTTCAATTCTATACAATGCTTCTCCATTTTTAAGTTTGAAATTTGTATAACCGAGTTCTTTTATTCTATCAAATTTTTCGTCTAAATTGTCTACTAAAAAACACATATGGACTATTCCTTCATTTAATTTATCCCAATTATTTAACTTATTTTCTTTTTTTCCAGTCTGTAGTTCGATCATAAATGTTCCTAATAATAATATTCATTTTTCAATATGTTATAAAATAGCTCCATCATACCCTCCAAATATTTTTTATACTTAATATAAACTCATGATTATTTATTTATAAATATTTTTTTCAAATATATCATATCAATACACTGAATATCACCTTCAAAAATTGTTTCAGGATAGTTGTCTATGAAAAAATTCTTCACAGTATGAGAATATTGAAATCCTAATTTTCTATAAAATGGAATTGCGTTGTCTGTAGTGCCAACAAACATAACATTATAATCATTTTTATAAACATTAAAAAGATAATCTACAAGTTTTTTTGCATATCCTTTCATTTGATATTCTTCATCTGTTGCAATATTCTTTAATTCACATTCTGTATTTGATATTTTAACAACAACTGCTTGACAAATTGTTTTATTTTCATCATTTAATACATATATTTCTCCCTTATCAAGATACAAATCAATCATTTCTTCACAAGGATCTGCAAGTAGCAATAGTGATAAATACTCTTTTTTATTGGACTTAATTTTTTTAATAGTAAACATACTAATCAACTCTCCTAATATTCTGTTTTAATTAACAAATTTAATACAATTCAAAGAATCATACCTTACGTATATTTTTTATTTAATCGAGAACACTAAAATTGAAAGGTGGTTATATAATGAAAAAATTTATTCTGTTATTATTAATTTTAATATGCTTATTATTTAATATAATTAACCCAATACCTGCATTTGCCGTCAATGTCTTTAAAGAAGGCGTTTATAAAGCAGCTGATTTTAATTTTTCACAAAATAATACTTATAATGTTCAAAACGTTTCTAAGGGCGACAGTGTTAACTTGCTCCTTTTTGATGAAAATCAACTTGTAATACAAGCTATACGATTAGATCCTGAATCAGCAAAATATGCTTTACTCCCACTTAAACCTACCTACAGAATTGTAATCGTTGGCAATGGCGAAATATTTATCGCTTAAAAGGCACTTTCAACAGTGTCTTTTTATTGCTTCTTTATACTTATTAGAATAATATTTTTTTTATAAATGTCTTTTGTATTATTTTATAAGTTAAAATTGTAATTCCTATAGTTAATCCTCCTATTATAAATGATTCTATTACAGAATTGTAAATCCCACTTGATTTAAAAATATATGATATCTTCGTACAAAATATTGGTTCATGTAATAAAAATATGTAGAATGAATACTTACCTAAATATTGTAGCATTCTATTATCTTTTACTCTTATAGCAAAAAAATAATATGCAATTACAGATATAGGCCATAATACAAATCTCCTTAAAGGTCCGTTCAGTTCATTTACTGGATTTAATGTTATTATTAAAGCCAATATTAAATATGTAACTATTATTTTAATATCCCACTTTTTAACTTTGCTTTTTATGTCATACTTGTAAAAAACTAAGCCCATATGAAAAAATAAATAATAATATATAAAATCAAATGGATGGCTAGCTAATAATTCACTATACCAAGACAATGAATATTGAATAATTACTATTCCCACAATAAATATTAGTTTGATTTTTTCACTTTTAATTAATTTATGTATTATTGGATATGTTAATGATATCAAAAGATACATCGGTATATACCATAATTGATATGCTATATTATAACCTATGAATATTTCAAAAAAGCTTATGGCTGAATTTCTAATATTTAAACTTTCTAGATTAACTATTATGTCTTTAATAAAAAATACCATACTTATCATTAAAAATGGCTTAATAACTTTATTGGTTCTACTTATTGCATATTCTTTGTAAGGTTTATCTATATTATTTAAAGCATATTTGTAACCAGCTACAAATATAAACATAGGTACTGCTCCATGAATAAGGTTATCTACTAACCTAGTTGCAAAATCCACTTCTTCAAAGGACGTCTTATTTAGCACACTTAATAGATAATATGATGTAGAATGGATAAGAACTACAAATATAATAGCCAGTCCACTAAAGCTTTGCAATTCTGGAATCCAATTTTTATTTTTTTTCATAAACGCTTTACTTCTCCTTTGAATTTAATTATTAAGTATATTATAGTCTTTTTCCCATTTTAATACAATTTATTTAGACTATATAATAAATACTGTTGCTCCTTTTGTTTAATAAGTTCCATATATTACATCTTTATTGGTAACAAAAAAAAATAATCTGTAAATAATATTGGGTAAACTTTCTTTTTTAATTACTCTAAATTAATTTTATATACATCCGATTATGTTTCATATTAAAATATAAATATTTTTGATATAATAAATTAGTCATTCTTATTTGATATTTTAAATCAATAAAAATTTCTTGAAAAGGAGTAATTATGAAAAATTTAAAACAATATTTATTTATTTCATTTATTTTAATTTTTTTATCATTTATTATGTTTTTAATTCATTACTTAATATTTGGTCAATTAGAAAATACCGAATATTATTCTTTCATGAATCTTTGCTTTATCCCAATAAATATACTTGCAGTTACTCTTGTATTTGAAAAACTTGTAGAAAGACGTAAAAAGCTTGAGCGTTTAAGCAAGTTAAATATGTTGGTTGGATTGTTTTTTAGCGATGTTGGATTTATTCTATTAAAACTAATAGTTGCCGGAGATGAACATATTCATTCTCTAGAATTGGACTTTAATGATTTAAAGAATTCTGATAATAAATTAAAATTCCATGCTCATAACATTGATTTTGAAAAAATTAATTATCCCGAACTAAAAAAACTTATTATTGAAAGTAGAGATCTTTTAGCTAGTCTTATAAGTAATGAGAGTCTTTTAGAACACGAAACCTTTGCTGATTTACTCATGTCATTAATGCATCTAAGAGATGAAATCATTTTTTCACAGCATAAGGAATTAACCAAAGATGATTGTTTGCATCTTAAAGGGGATATTATTAGAGTGTATAAATCTTTAACTCTGCAATGGATAAGTTACCTTTCACATTTGAAACAGTTTTATCCTTATCAATATAGTGGTGCTATTAAATTTAATCCTTTTACACTCAACAATCCATAACATAATAAAGCAGGAGTTTAATTTAATACCTCCTGCAAACTTTAGTTTAACGGAGTCTTCTTGCTTGTATGCCGCAATAAATAGTCTCATTAGTATCCCTTTATAGGCATACTGATATTGGTTGTGATTAATAAGTTCGTCGTTGTTCTCTGCACTTTTTTATCTGTTGAAAGATTTTGATCGCGTTTCGCGCTTTTTTTATAGGTGCTTATACATTTAAAGGTGTATATTTATCTCTTCCCCACATTTTTTACATTTATTTTCCTTAATAAGAACTTGTGTATTATATCCATTTCTTTTAATAAGTAATTCATTACACTTTGGGCAATAGGTATTATTATCTACTCCTTCTACATTTCCTACATATACATATTTTAAATACTTCTTGGCTTCATTTCGAGCTTCAGTTATCTTTTCTATTTGGGTTGCAGCATTCTCCATCTTATATCTAGGAAAATATCTACTTAAGTGAAGAGGGATATTTACATTAATGCTAGCTATAAACTTAGCTATTTCTCTTACTTCTTCTAGAGAATCATTTTCATCACTAACAAGCAGTGTTGTTAGTTCTATATGGCAATGGTTATTAGCTATTTTTATGGTTTCTAAAACTGGTTCTAATTTTGCACCACAAATTTTATTATAATATCTATTAGTATATCCCTTTAAATCAATATTCATAGCATCAACATAAGGAAGAAGCTTTAAAAGCGGTTCTTCATTAATATAACCATTAGTTACAACTACAACACTTTTGTTCGGATTATTTTCGTTTATACTTTTAGCTGCATCGTAAATATACTCATACCACATAAGAGGCTCATTATAAGTAAAAGCAACCCCTGCATTATTTTCTATTGATGGAATTATTTTAATCAACTTCTCTATACTCATATATTGTGTTTGTGGTCTACCTTGAGATATTTCATAGTTTTGACAAAAGCTACAAGTCATATTACATCCAAAGCTTCCAATTGATAAAATGTCCTTTGATGGTTTAAAGTGATATAATGGTTTCTTTTCTATAGGGTCAACTCCCATTGACGTAACTTCTCCATAATTTGTAGAAACTGGTAAATTAGACTTTAATATTCTAACTCTACATATTCCAAATTTCCCTTCATCTAATATGCAATTATGAGGACATACTCTGCATCTAATATTGTCTTTTAGTTCTTCATAAAATGGTATTTTTGCATCTATAATGCTCACCTCCTTTTAATATCTAATACATGCCCAAAATACACCGGTTAATATTCATAACATACTACGTTATATTGCATATAATGTATTAAAATAAAAAAAGCATAGCGTAACATCCTCAATATAAATGTTGAGACAATAATATTTACTAAAATTTTGTCTTAATGAAAAGCAATATCCTTACTTAATTCATTTAAGGGGGTGAAAACTATGCAACTAATATATTTATTTATTATAGCAATTCTCAATAGTATAGATAACATTGGTATAGGTGTAGCATACAGTATTGCTGGTATAAAAGTTAAATTATCTAAGAATCTATTAATAGCATTTCTTGCCTTTATAGTTTCTTATTTAGCTTCGTTATCTGGACAATTAATATCTTATTTCTTTAATGATAAAGAATGCTCAATTATAAGCATGCTACTTTTGGTGCTAATGGGTACAAAGATGATATACACATCATTTTCTAAGAAAAATGATAATGATCTTAATAAGGTTAAGGAACTAAAATATAAGGAAGCTCTTTCTGTAGGTATTGCCCTAGCACTTGATGATATAAGTAGCTCCGTTAGTTCTGGATTAATAGGTTATAGTCCATTTATGGTATCTTTTCCTTACTTCATAATTAGCTTAGCTATATTCTTTTCTGGCAACTATATATTAAAGTTTATTACTACATTAAATATAGGAAACAAACCTACTATTATAGCTGGTGTATTAATGATCTTAATAGGTATATCTCAATTTTTTGACTAACATTATTTTCTATTCCTATATTAATTTCTAATTTATTCTTGTATAGTTTCTTTTCCTTAAATTTATTCTAAGAGGTGGTTTAGTTAATTGGGAAAAATAAGTTTTTTCAATATAAACCGCCTCTTCTATTTCTCATAACATGTTAGTCTTCCTTATATCTTATAACTTCAAACCTTTCTATGTCATAGTCTTCGTCAAAATCTATATTAGCTTTATCACAAGCAATACTTAATTGTTCCTCTACAGTATCTACTCCTTCAAGATCTGGTAACAACAATCCACGTCTTCCATTGCACAATACAATAACTCCATATTTTTTAGGATTTAATTCTTCCTTTTTGCATTGTACTGAATCCATAAGCACATCTACAGATATATCAATATCCTCCATTTCATTTTCCAGCACTGCCGGAAACCTTGGATCATGAATTGCTGCTTCTATGGAATTTCTTATTATCTCTTCGCCTACAGAATTAGTTGTAGGTGCTATTGTTCCTATACATCCTCTAAGGTGACCGAATTTTTTTAAAGATACAAAAACACCATGTCTTTCAACTAAAAGTTCACTAGGTAAATTAGATATTTCTTTTCCATGTCTAAAATAATGATTTAAATTTTCTCTAGCAAGCTTTACATATGGATTATTGCTATTTAATTTTTTCTTGAATTTATCTTCTTTATATTTTATCAAGGAATCTAAATTGTTTTTATTTTCTTCTTGTCTTATAAGCTTCATTACTCCATAACCTACTCCAAAAGGACCTTCATAAGATAAAAGTTCTCCCTTTATCTCTTTGCCTTCTATGGCTCCAAGAAGTATATAAACAGAATTTAATCCACATTGTCCTGCTTCTTCAATCATAGTTTTATTCATATTAAAAGCTTTAAGAACATTGCCCTCTTCAAGATTTTTTAAAAGTTCATGGTCAAATTTTTCTCCATATGGTGAATAAGAATATGATTCTTCATCTTTAAGTTTATGAGATAAATCTCCACTAGCTATTATTACAGCTTTCCTATTTAATTCTTCTGCTACTTTTTTTACTTGCATACCAAGTTTATATAAGTTTATATCACCTATCATAGAATAAGTAATATGCACTAACTTATAGTCATTATAATATTTGTTAACAAAATATAAAGGAATCATAGTACCATGATCTAATTCATAGGTAACGTTATAGTTATCTAAAAAATCTGAATTTACAAGAACTGAAGGTATTCCTTCCAAATGACAAACTGTTCCCAGCTTAATATTAAACTGCATATCTATGGGAATGTTCATCTTTATATTAGTGCATCTAAATTGGCTTAAATCTCCAGAGATTATCTCTCCGTTTGATATAGCTATAGCATCAGAAAACATTGCCGCATGTGGAGTTATAATTATTATTGTATTAGGCTTAATATCTGCTATTTCTCTGCCTATTTTATTACACGCTAAACTTGTTGCTTCTATTTTTTTCTCTTCCCCTTTGCCTATGTCCGGAAGAATAATTGGCGGATGTGGCATTAAATAATATCCTAATATGTTTTCCATTACTACACCTCTTAATCAAACTTATTCTATATCTCTAGATTTCTCATTATCTTTAACCTTTTCTAAATAATCTTTTTGATTTACTATATTTTGTTCAAAGTCTTCTATCGCATGTTTAGTAAAATTACCTACCCTCATTAGATTACGAAATTTATTTCCATTACTTTTTCTACTCATCACAAAATCCTCCTTAAATTATAATATTTAATATAAGTATCAAAAATATCAAATCAAATATGCTCAATTATAGTATCTCAAATTAAGTTATATTTTATTAGTATTAAGAGATATTTTTAAAAATAGCAAGTCAAATATACATTACTATTACACGAGAATTGCTCCTTCTAATTCTCTACGGTTCTTAAACATATTGTAACTTGTTGACCTGTTTTGTAATTTATTATTAATTATTATCCAACTTTTAGATCTTTTTCAACATTTTTATTCCTAATTAATTAGTTTTGATATATAATATACAACGGTGCTAATATGTAATATAATCATTCTATTGTTTAAAAATAATTTGATTTATTTTAAATGATATTAATATAGATATTATTTTGAAAATAAACAAATACTAATACAAATAAACAAATACTAATATAAATAAATTATACATATGACTATATTTAATGAAAAGGAAGATGAAATATGAAATCTGTTTGTAAACATAATAATGCTACTAAAATGACCTTAGGTGGTATTCTGGTAACACTAGGAGTAGTTTATGGAGATATTGGAACTTCACCACTTTATGTAATGAAATCAATTCTTCAGGGTAATGGTGGCTTGGAAAACATCTCTGAAAATTTTATTCTTGGAGCATTGTCACTGATTTTTTGGACAATTACTATTTTAACAACAATAAAATATGTTCTTATAACTTTAAATGCAGATAATAAAGGTGAGGGTGGAATTTTCTCCCTTTATACTTTAGTTCGTAGTCGCGCAAAATGGCTTATCATTCCTGCTATGATTGGTGGCTCTGCATTACTTGCTGATGGAATGTTAACACCAGCCGTGACTGTAACTTCAGCAGTTGAAGGACTGGAAATAATACCAAGCCTGACTACATTTTTGGTAAACAATCAAAATATTATTATTATAATTGTAGTAGCAATCATAACTTTTCTTTTTTTTATTCAACATTTTGGAACTGATTTAATTGGGAAAATGTTTGGTCCTATTATGCTTATTTGGTTTTGTTCATTAGCGTTCTTTGGACTTGCCAACCTCTCCCATGATTGGACACTACTTCGTGCACTGTCTCCATATTACGCAATTCATACTCTTTTTAGCAGTGAAAATAAATTAGGATTTTTTATTCTTGGAAGTGTATTCTTATCAACAACAGGTGCTGAAGCTCTTTACTCAGATCTTGGTCATGTTGGTAAAAAGAATATTTATGGATCTTGGCCCTTTGTTAAAATATGTTTATTATTAAATTACTTTGGCCAAGGCGCTTGGATATTAGCCGCGAAAAAAAATCCTGCACTTTTAAAAATAGACGATTTAAATCCTTTTTTTAGAATGGTTCCAGATAAATTTTTAATTTTTAGTGTAGTAATTTCAACATTTGCTGCAATTATTGCTTCTCAAGCATTAATTTCAGGTTCTTTTACACTTGTTTCTGAAGCAATTAAATTAAATTTATTTCCTAGATTACATATTAAGTATCCGTCTAATTCTAAAGGACAACTATATATGCCATCAGTTAATAAGGTTTTGTGGGGTGTTTGTATTGGAATTGTTCTTTACTTTAGAAGTTCTGACCATATGGAAGCAGCCTATGGATTAGCAATTACCGTCACTATGTTAATGACAACTATTCTATTATCTAACTACTTATTAAAACAAAAAGTTTCACCTATTATTTGCATAAGTATACTTATTTTCTTTGGTATATTTGAATTTTCTTTCTTTGTTGCAAATATTGTTAAGTTTATGCATGGTGGATATGTAGCAGTTTTCATTGCTTTAGCAATTTTATCTCTTATGTATATATGGATTCAAGGTCATTATATTAAAATTCGCTTATTACAATATGTTCAAATTGAAGATTATAAAAAACAGTTAAATCTCTTACGTCAAGATATTGACCGTCCTAAACATGCAACAAACCTTGTATATTTAACCAATTCTGAATATGCTAAGAAAATTGAAAGAAATATAATGTACTCTCTCTTAGATAAAAGACCTAAGAAGGCAGATGTTTATTGGTTTGTTAATATTGTTGTTACTGATAATCCTTATGATGCAGAATACGAAATAGAAACTTTCGGAACCTCATATATTGTTAAAGTTCAATTAAGACTTGGCTTTAGAGTAGATCAAAGATTAAATGTTTATTT